>JAUMZC010000034.1 GCA_030528295.1 Corynebacterium sp. | reverse complement strand
AAGGCGATCGCGGTCAAGGATGCCACCCAGTACGCTGCGGTTGAATAGACTTTCGTCGCAGCCATTACGCCAATGTTCTCGGCGTAGGTAGTGGTGCCGGAACCACCGAACCCACCTGCCAACGAGGTCGCTAAACCGTCGGCCATGAGAGCGTCACCTGCCAGGTCGTCCATGTTTTTGCCAGTCATCGCGGATACAGCTTTCACGTGGCCCACGTTCTCCGCGATCAACACGATCACCACCGGAAGCGTCACCAAGATTGCCGAGAATTGGAATTGTGGGGTGTGGAATTGTGGCACACCAATCCATGCGGCGGCCGCGACAGCAGCGGTGGCATCTTCGGAAAGATTTCCAGTAAACGCAGCAAATACCCAACCGATAATCACACCGATGAGAATTCCCAATCGGCTGACCATACCCCGTCCCGCCACGGTTGCGATCAGGATGCTGAGCATTGTGATAGTGGCAACGAGGGGTTGCGCGGAGTAAGATTCCGCAGCTACTGGCGCTAAATTCAGTCCGATGAGTGCAACAATGGCGCCGGTGACGGCTGGGGGCATCACGGCGTCGATAATGCATCGACCCAGTATCTTTACTAAAGCACCAACCCCTACCAGTACAGCGCCGGCAACTACAACGCCGCCCATCTGAACGGCAATCCCTTCGGACTGAGTAGCAACCAAGGGAGCAATAAAAGCAAAGGAACTGCCCAGATAGGAAGGAAGTCGGTTGCGAGTGACCAGTAGGAAGAGAATGGTGCCTAGACCAGAGAACAACAGTGTGGTGTTGACCGGGAAACCGGTGAGGGTCGGCACCAAAAGTGTAGCACCGAACATGGCAATGACGTGCTGCATGCCAATGCCTATTGTGCGTGGCCAATTGAGCCGTTCTTCTGGCGCAACCACTGCGCCAGGTTTGATCGTTTTGCCGTTACCGTGAAGGGTCCAGCCCCATGATGTACTCACGAGACTTCATTATCGGTTGTTCACACTAGTTTCCGGAAATTACGAATGGGGAAAGCTCTCCTGCCAGCGCCTGCGGAAGTCGAACATCGATGCGTGTGCCTTCGGGGTCGTAGCTTTCATGCAACACGGTGCCATATTCGTGGATTCGGGCAACTAGGTCGCCGCGGGTATATGGGATCAGCACTTCGATATGGGAATCCAAGGAATTTAGGAAAAGCTCAATGCGGGCCTCAAGTTCCGGGATCCCCTCCCCTGTTTTCGCGGAGACAAACACGGGTTCGTCCAAGACGTGGCGCAATTCTGCGAGGGTCAGCGGATCGGCTAAGTCGATCTTGTTTACCACAATGAGCTCCGGCGGCGCCTGCACTTTGAGTTCCCGCACAATGTCGGTGATCACGGAATTCACTGCTTCGATTTGCCGTAATGGGAACGGGTCGGAGCCGTCGACGATATGGAGCACGAGGTCAGCTTCAACCACTTCTTCGAGGGTTGATCGGAATGCTTCCACGAGTTGTGTTGGAAGGTGACGCACAAATCCAACGGTGTCGGTGAAGACTACGGCCCGACCATCGGCAAGTTCAGCTCGGCGAGTTGTGGGGTCCAGGGTGGCAAAGAGGGCGTTTTCTACGAGCACACCAGCGCCGGTCATGGCGTTAATAAGCGACGATTTGCCGGCGTTGGTGTAGCCCGCGATGGCGATTTGCGGCACGGTGGAGGCGCGGCGTTGGGAACGTTTCACCTCGCGGGAGGTTTTCATTGTTTGGAGTTCTTTGCGGATTTTCGCCATATCCGAGCGCAGCCGCCGGCGATCAGCCTCGATTTTTGTTTCACCGGGACCGCGAAGGCCCACGCCACCGTTGGAGCCTGCGCGGCCACCTGCCTGTCGGGACAAGCTACCGCCCCAACCACGCACGCGGGTGATGAGGTATTCCATTTGTGCCAGGGACACCTGGGCTTTACCTTCTTTTGACTTGGCGTGCTGGGCGAAGATGTCCAGAATCAGCATCGTTCGGTCAATGACTTTCACGTCGAGTGCTTTTTCGAGCGCGATCATTTGACCTGGGCTGAGTTCACCATCGCAAATCACGGTGTCAGCGCCGGAGGCGACGACGATTTCTTTGAGTTCCTTGACTTTGCCGGAGCCGATATAGGTTCCTGGGTCGGGGCGGTCGCGCTTTTGGTAGATCATGTCAACCACCTCGGCGCCGGCGGTTTCGGCGAGCGCGGCGAGTTCGTCGAGGTTTGCTTCGATTTCGGCGGCTGTGCCTTCGGTCCACATGCCAACCAACACCACGCGTTCCAGACGAAGTTTTCGATACTCAACGTCGTAGCCGTCGGTTTGTTCGGTGGTGTGGGTTTGCGCACCACGGGTGAGCCGACGGAGACTCGAGCGAGCCTCAAGGTCAAGTTCACCCGTGGTGGGCGTCGTAAGGTGCATTGGTTCAGTCATTACCAGCTATTGTGGCATGATTCGCAGGCGGTACGCGAGACAAGGTCAATGTAACTAACCCACCGGTGGTACCGCACTGGTCATCACTGCACGAACTGCATCCTCCTCCGCACGCCATTGCTTCTCGACGCCGCTGCAGGTAACCAATCCGTTCAAGGTGCTCCAATGCGGCAGTCACCGTGCTTGTAGTCAGGCCCGTGGACTGCGCTATCTCCTTGACCGTTTGGGATCCGCTTTCGATGGCGGATCTCACGGCAGAAAGTGGGCTCGGCACGCTACCACCACACTTTCAATACTTGGAACACAACAACTGAAAGCACCCAGGCGGCGGTAAGCTGCAATCCGATGCCATACAGGGTCCATTTCAAACCGATTTCACGCCGCTGTGCAGCCAATGTGGCTACGCATGGTGTATAGGCCAGCAGGAAGACCATGAACGCCCACACCGCAGCGATTGGATGCCCGCCGGACGCGGCGTCGAAATCCTTGCGGATTGCGGAAGCGAGCGCGGATTTGCCTTGTTCTTCGGGATCGGCGTCTGTGACGTCGTCGAGGCTATAGGTTTGGGCCCAGGACGAGATTACGGCCTCCTTAGCCACGAAGCCGGTGACCAACGTGCCCGCAATGGACCACGAACCAAAGCCAGCAGGTTCAAACACTGGGGCGACCGTTTGGCTCATCACACCGTACGCACTTTCTTGCGGCGGGAGATTCTCATCACCAAAGCTATAGCCGCTGGTCGTTGGGGTTGATTGCAGTACAAATACCACCACGACCGTCGCAACGATAATGCCTCCCGCGGTGTGCAAAAACCCTTTCAATCGCACCCACATGACGGACAACGCGAGGCGAGCACCTGGAATCTGGTAGGTGGGAAGGTCGATAACCAGCGACTCCTCCCCCATGTGACGCCACAAGGTATGGCGAAGACACAAACCAGTAAGCACCACGAGCCCGATCGAAATGAGGTACATGACAAACACTGCGGTACCAGCGTTATCGGGGAAGAATGTCGCCGCGAGCATCACATACACCGTCAACCGCGCAGAACACGATGTAAACGGGATAAGCAATGACGTGAGTAGACGTTGACGTGGTTCCGCAAGCACGCGCGTCGCCGAAATCGCTGGCACGTTGCAGCCGAACCCCACGATCAGCGGAATAAACGCTTTGCCAGGCAGGCCGATTGCCTTCATGAGTTTGTCGGTCACCACCGCAGCCCTGGCCATATAACCCGAATCCTCCAGCACAGCGATGCATAGGAACATCAGTGCCATGAGCGGCGCAAAGGTAAGAACCATGCCCACGCCACCGATGAGACCATCGACAATCAGTCCGGTCACCAGCGGTGGAAACGGCTCTAAAATACTGCGGGCAGCATCGCTGACGGGACCTGCGAAGAAGGCATCAAGCGCGTCCTGGAATGGGGCCGCGACCGTGGTGGTGATCTGAAACACCAGCCACATTGCCGCGAGGAACATCAGCGGGCCGAGCACAGGATGGAGGGCCACGACGTCGATACGCTCAGTGAGAGTTCGAACACTTTCACGTTGGGTTGTCGCTGCTGAAACGGCGCTTTCAACCCACGCAAACCGCTCGTCCGCGAGTTCGAATTCATCGTCCGAAATTGCGTGACGACGCCGCCGGGGTTGTTCGTCCATGAGCTGCGTCAGGGCCTGCCCAACCTCCGCAATCTTGGCGCGGCGGCGCGGATCCACCTGCACCACAGGAACGCCTAATTGCTCCGACAACACATCACAATCAAGGCTAAAGCCTTGCTTTTCCGCAACATCTGATTTGGTAATCACAACGAGAATCCGAAATTCTTCCTCCGCCAATTGCGAGACCAGATACAATCCACGACTTAAACTCGCGGCATCAACTACAACCATGACCGCATCTGGGCGCTCTGCGGTATCTATCACAAGATCCCGGGTGAGCTTCTCGTCCGGACTCACTGGGTCAAGGGAGTATGCACCCGGAAAATCAATCACATCATAGGTGACATCACCAACGCGCCACGCGCCTCGACTCACCTCGACGGTTGTACCAGGCCAGTTACCCATATGGGCGCGCGCCCCGGTCAATCCATTAAATAACGTGGATTTTCCAGCATTTGGCGCACCAATCATTGCAATCACTGGGGCACCCTTGATGCGATGCCCATGATTTGTGGAATGGCAAGAAGTAACGGCACTCATTTATAACTCCTCCGGTGGCCGCACCAACAGCGCTCGGGCTGTACGACCGTCGATTGCATACCGTGTGTGATTAATATCTACGACGCGACCACCCCCACTTGTGCGCTGTGTGACTTTCACCGTCACACCTTCCCGGATGCCTAACTCGGCAAGCCTGCGCCGCATGGGATGGGTAATTCCAGTCAAAACAACATCGGTGTCCAGCGGGACGGAATGTAACGTTTCCTGCATTATTCAGCTGCTTTCCTCTATAAGGAACGCGGCCGCACACCTTATCCAATAAGCGCAACCGCGTTCCGATTGAACATTGGATGTATATACACAACGTACACCTGAATTTGGCTAGGCTACACATACTTCGACTGTTATGTAAATTACGTTATACCCAAAAAGCACGGATGTGCGTAGACCAATTACCATAGAGTCCATGACGTTTGATCTCCCCAGCCTCGGCATGGACTACCCACGTTGGCAAGATGCAGTGGAAGCAGCTATCGCTTCCGGAAATCTCGAAGTTACTGGCGAAGTTCGCGGTGGCCAGCTCATCCAGTTCACCGACGGTTCGGGAGCGCAAATCAATATCCTTGCCGTGGAACCCTATGCCACCTGGACAGGGTTCCGTTCCTCCACTGCAGCACTCGCCCACATTTTGATGTTCAATGACGTTTTGGCACTCTGTGAGCTTGTTACCAACGACGGAGCTACCATCACCACCCTGACCTGCAACCTCGCCCAGGGCCCACTTTTGGTAGACGAACCCATGCTGGAATGGGAACAAGTTGCCCTGACAGCGCTTGTTTTAGAACATCAAAGCTACGCCGACGATGCCGAATATTTGGCCGAAAAAGGATTCGAATTCTTACCTAAACTGGAGAGTCCTGGCGCGTTGATCATTGCCACCAATAATGGCGCCCAAACCCCCGACGCCTCCGGACAACTTACCGCTAGGATAAAGCATGCAGAATATCGAACAAACAATCTAACCGGCCAGAAATTCATTCACGCGACTTTGGAACAACCAAGCTTCCTTGATGTTTGCCTCCCCGATGGGCCTTTGCCAAGCATCGGAACCATTATCGAAGGCAACATCGTACTTACCGGATCGATTCTGCCGCCAGCAGGGTGCGGCGATTCGTGCGGTAGCTGCGGTGGAGGCTGCGGTCACTAACTACATCATGCCTGATCTCAATCCTAAGTATTACCAGTTTATTATTTGGCTCAGTTGCCTCGCGCTCGTACTGACGCTGCGCCTCGAAGGCCTTGTGCTTGCAGCCATCATATTGCTGTTGACATTTGTTGCGCACTCCATGCGCCCAAACCAAAGCGAATCTGCCACACTACTTACCTCGATTAGGCTTTCTGCTGAAGACATCCGGGACATCATCGACTCATACGATCAATTCCTCAACGGATGCGATGCAAAAAACCTCGCTGACCGAACACTGCATCGCCCCGCATTAACCGATCCGGACTGCACCGACCCCGATATTGAGGCATTTTATTTCCAGCATGATACGGCCAAGCGATTCCTCAATCGCCTTGATGCTCGACTCAGCACCGACCTTTCAGTAACACAAATGGAAGCACTCCTTGCCGTCACCGACCGGCGCGCACTTGAACTCAAAGAGGCGTGGGTGAAAGCCCGCCGGGCCGCGGCCCGTTTTGGGCCTTAACCAGACCATTGTCCTTCCGCCACAATCTTCGAAGGCCCTGTCAGCGTGGCCTGGTCTCCATCGATACTCACGGATACTTCACCACCTGGCACACGAACAATAACGGTGCCATGTTCCAATTCCCGGTCAGCAAGCGCTGCACGAACCGCCGCGACCGTTCCGGTACCGCACGAGCGCGTCTCACCGGAGCCTCGTTCATGCACACGCATGTGCACGACGTCGTCACGAAGCTCAGTAAGCACTTCAATATTCACACCGTCGGGAAAAAACGCACCATCGAAAACGAACGGCTGATCAATCGGTAATTCCGCCAAAGCCTCCGGTGTCAGCCCCGGAACCACACAAGCCAAATGCGGATTGCCCATGTCAATCCCCAAACCTGCGAACCTGTGCTCCCCCACCTGGCAGGTCGAGATCCCGGTGACCACAGGCATACCCATGGCTACGCTGACCTGTGCATCGTGGGCATTTGCCGAATGCACCACAACCGGACGTGCCCCAGCGCGCGTACCGACGGTAAATTCCTTGTCATCGACAAGGCCTCGGGAATAGACCCAGTGGGCGAATACCCGAACACCATTGCCACACATTTCCGCGATCGAACCATCGGCATTGCGATAATCCATAAACCAATCGTCAGCGTCTATTCCCTCGATGGGATCGATCACGCCAGCCTCCACCAACGCGCCGGTTCGAGCAATCCGCAGTACACCATCACCACCGATGCCTGCGCGCCGATCACACAGTAACGCCACAAACTCAGGTGTGAGATTAATCTCAACCTGTTCGTCGGGAAGAATTACAAAATCGTTTTCAGTTCCATGGCCTTTAGCAAACGTGATCATGGCCCTAATTCTAATTGCTCCATGGCTTGCGCAAAGGTATCGCCCTCGGCATCCAACCATCGTGTACGTGGGTCTCGACGGAACCAACTCCGCTGCCGGCGCACATACCTCCGCGTCCCCATAATCGTGCGTTCAAGCGCATCATCCAACGTCATATCGCCAGCGAGCACCGCCTGCATTTGGGCATAGCCAATCGCCCGACCAGCAGTGGAATCAGCGACCAAGCCACAAGCTACCAAGCGTTCTACTTCTTCCCTAAAACCCTGTTCAAACATTCGACGAGTACGAAGTTCAATTCGAGGATTCAACCATTCTGGTGTGGTAGCCAGCCCAAGGATGACGGTGCCCCAACGGGGTGGGGCGTCGATACGCGGTTGGCTGGCGGCAAACGGGCGGCCAGTAAGCTCAATCACCTCCAGCGCGCGCACGGTACGGCGGGGGTCCCTATCTTCGATGATGCGTGCAGCGTTTGGATCCACCGCGGCGAGCTCCGCATGTAGCGCCTCAACCCCGATCTCTGCAAGCCGCTGCTCAAAGTGCGCACGTACGCGCGAATCAGTGGGCGGAAACTGCCAATCATCCACCAGTGATTGCACATACAGCATCGAGCCGCCAACCAGAATTGGGGTCTTGCCGCGACTCAAAATATCCTCCACGTCAGCCACCGCTTCCGCCTGGTATCGGGCCACCGAAGCAGGCTCCGTCACGTCCAGGACATCGAGCTGATGATGCGGAATCCCTTCCCGTTCCGCAGGCGTCAACTTCGCCGTACCAATATCCATCCCCCGATACAACTGCATCGAATCAACGTTCACTACCTCCCCGTCTAACACATGTGCGAGAGCTAAGCCCAATGCTGACTTGCCAGAAGCAGTGGGACCAACCACTGCAATCGGTGAGGAAAATGGAAAATTGGATTGCACCACACCACACTAACGAACGTTGTGGGCGCAAGCACGGTAATGTGAAACGTTGTACGACCGCACACAGTTGTGTGCACCGGCAGCCGTGACGCGCGGCAAGACTGTAAGGACCTGTTTATTATGACGCATCCCACCCCGAAACCTGGCCCACGTCCCGGACCTCGCCCAGGCCCCCGCCCAGGTGCGCGCACAGCAACGCCTGTGCATCATCACAATGACCCAGCTCAATGGGGCCGCGTCGAAGAAGATGGCTCCGTGTATGTCACCACCGCTGCGGGTGATCGCCTCATTGGGTCATGGCAGGCAGGCACCCCCGCCGAAGGGCTCGCCCACTATGGCAAGCGTTTCGACGACCTGGCCACCGAGGTTGAGCTGCTAGAAACACGTCTCAAGTCCCACCCTGAGGACGCGCACAGCATCCGCGACACCGCCGCTAGCCTCCGCGAAACACTCCCCACCGCTACCGTCATCGGCGACCTCGACGGGCTTGACCGGCGCCTCTCCGCAATTATCGACGCCTCGGTCACCGCCAGTGAGCAGGCAAAAGCAGCGAAAGCAGAACGCCGCGCAAAAGCCATCGCACGGAAAGAAGCACTCGCACAAGAAGCCGAAGAAATTGGCGAAAGCTCCACCGATTGGAAAGCCGCCGGAGACCGCCTCCGCGACATCCTCGAAGAGTGGAAAACCATCCGGGGAATCGACCGGAAAACCGACGACGCCCTGTGGAAACGCTACTCCCGCGCCCGCGACGCCTTTAATCGACGCCGCGGCTCCCACTTCGCCGAACTCGACCGCGGCCGCGCCGCAGCACGACGAGCCAAAGAAGACCTCGTTGCCCGCGCCGAAGAACTCAAACACTCCACCGACTGGAACGAAACCGCGCGTAAATTCCGCGACCTCATGACGGAATGGAAAGCAGCCGGCCGAGCACCACGCGACATCGACGACAAACTCTGGAACGCCTTCAAAGCCGCCCAAGACCACTTCTTTGCCACCCGCAACGCCGCATCCGAAGAACGCGACCGCGAGTTCCTGGACAACGCCGCCGCAAAAGACGCCCTCATCGCGGAATATGATCCAAAGATCGACCCTGCGAAGGACCTGTCAGCAGCGCGCCACTATCTGCGTGAACTCCAAGAAAAATGGGAAGCCATCGGCTACGTTCCTCGCGGACGTGTTCGAGAGTTCGAAGACAAGATCGGCAAACTCGAGCGCCGCGTGACCGACGCCGCCGACGCCCAATGGCGCCGCACCGACCCGGAAGCCCAGGCACGAGCCGCCCAGTTCACCGCCAAAGTCACCGAATACACCAACGCCGCAGCGAACGCAGAGGCGAAAGGCGACACCAAGAAAGCCGAACAGCTACGAGCCCAAGCCGCCCAATGGCAAGAATGGGCTAACGCGGCACTTGACGCTGTCAACGACCGCTAGTCCTCAACCAAACAAGGGCTGGTTCTTTCTCCGGAACCGGCCCTTTTGGCGTTTTCAGGGGTTGGGGGCGTTACGTGGTGCCCACACAGCGGTGAAATATTGATATTTTCATGCCGAATGTCGCTTTTTACACCATGTTGTGGACAATTGGTGTATTTGGCGACAAAACTTTGGCTCCAGAGCGGGTTCGGTGTCGCTTTTTACACCAAGTCGGATTGTCCACAACATGGTGTTTTTGGCGACAAAACCCAGGTAACCAATTGCACACAATTCAAAGCTTCTCGACGCCGCGCACACCGGCGACCCTGAAAGTGCAGGCAGGTGGGGGCGCGGCGTCGAAAAGCGTGTTAATCTTCGGGTTTTGACTTGCGGCGGCGGGAGCGGCGATCGTCGACGAGTTCGGTTTCGCGGCCAGCGGCTAGGATGCTCTCCTGAACCTTGGCAATCCTGTCGTCTTCCTTTTCTTCGACGCGGGCCCGAGCAAGCGCCTTTTGGAATTTACTGCGGCGCAGCACGATGAACGAGTAAGCGATTGCGACGATGAAGACACTCACTGCACCGATGATGAGTCCATATGAAGGACCAACGCCGGGCTCTGTTGGCGGGCGGGATTGGCGCATCCAAATCGCGAAGATTGAGTAAAACAGCGCTGAACCGCTAAACAACCACGTCAGCAATGCGATGAGCGAAGACCGGGTCACCAGCGTGCCAATATTCAGCAGAACAACACCAATCACACCCAGCCAGACGTACACACGTTCTGGAAGCGTTGTGACGAACTTCTGTGCGGTATCAGAAAAGAACAACACGTCCAATCCGAGCACTTCACCAGAGTGCGGCAAAAACAGCGAGACAAAGAAGCCCACGAGCCCGATCGCCATCAGCAGTCGCGCCTGCCCCAGGACCACCGTCTGCGACGCGTTGCGCTCAGCGCCAGCCAAGTCGTCTCGGTACTGCGCCAATCGATCCTCAGTGGAATCCTGTTGCTGCACTTGCTGCTGCACTTGTTCGCTCACAACCCATACACTCCTAACAACCCGCAATCATCCGGTCCCATTATTGTAAGGTCACGCGCAACTACCACAGCCAGCCGCTGCCGCTGGTGCTGTTTTCGGCTTGCCGAAACTTGGCATCCCTACCCCGATTGGGGCGGTCGTCGGTACGCTACCTGCTTCAGACATGTCACCCGCGCGGGTGCGGCGATGCTCCAACACCCCAGAATCCGCGATTAAGTAGTGCGGCGCAGAGCCTGTGATCCGAACCGTCACCACATCGCCGGGTCGAACACCCTCTTGAGAGGTGAAGTGGACGAGCCTACCGTCACGAGCGCGACCCGAAACACGCTTGGTTCGATCATTCTTTCGTCCGCCGTCAGCCTGCACCAGCAGCTCAACTTCTTGGCCCACAAATTTCGCATTTTCCTCAGCACAAATGCGCTCTTGCAAGGCAATCAGCCGCTCATAGCGTTCCTGCACAACTTCCTTGGGAATCTGATCCTCGTATTCGGCCGCAGGCGTACCAGGGCGAGGACTATATTGGAACGTAAACGCACTGGTAAAACGTGCTTTTTCTACAACGTCAAGGGTTGCCTGAAAATCTTCTTCGGTCTCTCCGGGAAAGCCCACAATAATGTCAGTAGTGATTGCAGCGTGCGGCAATTTCGCCCGGACCTCATCCAAAATAGCCAAAAACTTTTTCGATCGATAGGAACGCCGCATCTGCTTAAGCACGTTGTCAGACCCGGATTGCAACGGCATATGCAATTGCGGGCAAATGTTCGGAGTCTCCGCCATCGCATCAATCACATCGGAGGTAAATTCCGCTGGGTGCGGGCTGGTAAACCGAACCCGCTCAAGTCCCTTGATATCGCCACACGCGCGAAGCAATTTTGAAAACGCAGAGCGATCCCGCTCCACTGTTGGATCTGCAAAGTTCACGCCATATGCATTGACGTTTTGCCCCAACAGCGTCACCTCGCTCACCCCCTGGTCCACCAACGCCTGCACCTCGGCCAAAATATCCCCTGGACGGCGGTCAATTTCCTTACCACGAAGCGACGGCACAATACAGAACGTGCAGGTGTTATTGCAGCCTACGGATACACTGACCCAACCCGCATATGCAGATTCGCGTTTCGCAGGAAGCACTGAAGGAAATTGCTCTAGCGAATCAACAATTTCTACTTCCGCCCGTTTATTGTGCGCAGCACGTTCGAGCAAGGCAGGAAGGGAACCGATATTGTGCGTACCAAACACAACATCAACCCACGGTGCTTTTTGCACAACGATTTCTTTGTCTTTTTGCGCCAGGCATCCACCCACGGCAATTTGCATGCCCGGGTGTTCCTCTTTTGTTCGCCGCAAATGTCCCAGAGTGCCGTACAACCGAGTGTCCGCGTTTTCGCGCACAGCACAGGTATTAAACACCACTAAGTCCGGGTTTGCCCCGTCTTGAGCTGGCACATACCCAGCCTCTTCCAACAGGCCAGACAGCCGCTCAGAGTCATGAACGTTCATCTGGCAGCCGAAAGTACGAACCTCATAAGTCTTTGTTTCCTGCAGCACAGTGAAGCATTCTAATCGCAACGGCAGGTGTCACATAATGCGCGTTGCCCCTGTTATTCCCCAAAATACTTAGATAGCACCAAATGGATATTGTTCTTATCACCTTAAACTTGGTGCACAATTTTAGAAAAAACCTTTACGATGTTAGCCACTTCACACTAATGTGTAAGCCATGACCTCCAACACAAAACCATCGATGGTCTCAATGAGTGGGGTGAATAAGTATTTTGATTCATACCATGCTCTCAAAGACATCCACTTGGAAATCCCTCGTGGACAAGTTGTCGTTGTGCTTGGCCCCTCCGGGTCCGGCAAGTCGACGTTATGCCGCACAATTAACCGTTTGGAGACGATAGATTCCGGCGAGATTTTTATCGACGGCGCGCTCCTCCCTGAGGAGGGCAAAGCGCTCGCCGCTCTACGCGCCGACGTGGGAATGTGCTTTCAATCTTTCAATCTTTTCCCCCACCTGACCATCCGAAATAATGTCATGCTGGCGCCGGTCAAGGTTCGCAAAATCCCGAAAGCGGAGGCGGAACAGCAGGCCATGGCATTACTGGAACGAGTAGGCATTGCAGACCAGGCGGATAAGTACCCTGCACAACTCTCCGGCGGACAGCAACAGCGTGTTGCAATCGCCAGAGCCCTGGCAATGAAACCGAAAGTCATGCTGTTTGACGAACCAACCTCGGCACTCGATCCAGAAATGGTCAATGAGGTTCTCGACGTCATGGCCGCACTTGCCGCCGATGGGATGACCATGGTGGTGGTCACCCACGAAATGGGTTTCGCGCGGCGCGCCGCAGACCGAGTGTTGTTTATGTCCGATGGAGCAATTGTTGAAGATTCCACACCAGACGAATTCTTTGACAACCCTAAAACTGATCGTGCCCGAGATTTCCTCGGCAAGATCCTCGCCCATTAACCCCCAATTAGATCCACACTAGATCCTATTGTTCAAGGAGCACCACTATGAAATTCCTACGTTCAACCGTCGGGGCGCTGGCCTCAATCGTTCTCGCGTCCTCCCTTGCAGCCTGTGGCGACTCAGGCGGCGCAGGCCTGATGGCAAATCTTGAATCAGGCACCGTCACTTTGGGCACAAAGTACGATCAACCTGGCCTTGGCCTCCGAAACGCCGATGGTTCAATGTCTGGCTTGGATGTAGATATTGCAACGTATGTGGTGAAATCAATCGCCAAGGACAAAGGCTGGAAGGAACCAGAAATCACCTGGCGCGAAACACCATCGGCGCAGCGCGAAACGATGCTGAAAAACGGCGAAGTAGATATGATTACCGCCACCTATTCCATCAATCAAGGACGCGCCAATGCAGTGAATTTTGGTGGACCATACCTGCTCACGCATCAGGCACTTCTGGTACGAGCAGATAATTCTGAAGTGAAGTCGCTGGAGGATCTTTCCAATGGCCGTATCCTCTGCTCCGTCACAGGTTCAACGCCGGCGCAGAAGGTCAAGGATGCACTGCCGGGCGTCCAGCTCCAGGAATATGACACCTACTCATCGTGCGTGGAAGCACTGCACCAATCGAAGGTCGACGCCCTGACCACCGACGCAACCATTTTGTACGGCTATGCCGCACAATACAACGATGAATTCAAGGTCGTGGAAATGAACAAAGAAGACGGCGAACCGTTCACCAATGAGTACTACGGCATTGGTGTGGCAAAAGATGATCAGGAAGCCACGGATGCGGTGAATAAAGCCCTCAAGGCAATGTTCGACGATGGATCCTTTGACAAGTTTGTGAAAGAAAACCTCGGCGACGACGCCTCAGTGGTCACCAAAGGCACCCCCGGCGACCTCTCATTCTTAGAAAAGTAGGTACGTTATGCAGTCCCTTGTTGCTGATTTACAAGGGGCATTACTGCCAGCGTTTTGGACAACAATTAAACTCACATTTTTCTCTGCAATTGGTGCAATGCTGTTAGGCACTGTGCTTACCGCAATGCGGGTTTCTCCAGTGGCAGTGCTACGATTCATTGCCACTGGCTACATCAATACGCTGCGTAATACCCCATTAACGCTCGTGATTATTTTCTGTTCAATGGGCTTGTATCAAAACCTTGGACTTACGCTTGCGGCACAAGATGAAAACTTCTTGCGTAACAATAATTTCAATCTCGCCGTGTTAGGTTTTGTGCTATATACCTCTGCGTTTGTTGCGGAATCATTGCGCTCCGGCATTAACACAGTGCATTTTGGGCAAGCAGAAGCCGCACGATCATTAGGACTCTCATTCGGTCAGATTTTCAGCACAATTATTTTCCCGCAGGCTGTGCGCGCTGCAACGGTCCCGCTGGGAAACACGCTGATCGCCCTCACCAAAAACACCACCATCGCCTCCGCGATTGGGGTGACGGAAGCGTCCCTTTTGATGAAGACCACAATCGAAAATCATGCCGATCTACTCTTTATTGTGTTCGGTATTTTCGCGTTGGGATTCATTGTGCTCACGCTCCCCATGGGTTTGTTTATCGGCCGGCTGAGTGAGAAATTGGCGGTGAAACGATGACGTCAGCAACAGTGCTTTACGACGCCCCCGGGCCGCAAGGCAAACGCATCAATTTTATTGTCGCAGTCATTACGGTGGTCATCAGCGGCGCAATTCTTCTTTGGGCTCTATCCGTACTGCAGCAAACCGGACAATTACAAGCCGATAAATGGTCCCCATTTTTAACCGCTTCTACGTGGTCAACCTATATTTTGCCGGGTTTATGGGGCACCTTGAAATCCGCCCTTGCATCCATTGTTCTTGCATTAATTGTTGGCACAACCCTCGGCCTGGGTAGGCTTTCGCCCAATAAGTTCATTGCGAAAATTTGCGCAGTAATTGTGGAATTCTTCCGAGCCATTCCCGTGCTGATTTTGATGATTTTTGCGTATCAGTTGTTTGCGGAATACAACATTGTTCCATCGCGGCAATTGGCGTTCGCGGCAGTGGTGTTCGGATTAACCATGTATAACGGCGCAGTCATTGCCGAAATTCTGCGCTCAGGAATTAGTTCCTTGCCCTCTGGCCAAGTGGAAGCCGCAAAAGCCCTAGGGCTTTCCCACCGAGACACCATGTGGCGTATTCTCCTCCCCCAGGCGGTTGCGGCAATGCTTCCGGCGATCATTTCCCAAATGGTGATCGCACTCAAGGATTCCGCACTGGGCTACCAAATTGGCTATGTGGAAGTTGTGCGCTCCGGTATGCAGTCTGCTTCGTATAACCGGAATTTCTTTGCAGCGCTCATTGTCGTAGCAATCATCATGGTGCTGTTCAATATGGGGCTTACGGCAATTGCGGAACGCGTTGAACGGCAACTTCGCGCAGGGCGCGCCCGCAAGAATATTTTCGCCAAAGTGCCCGAACATCCAGACCAAGGCCTTGAAACAAAGGACCAAGTGAACGTCGATTGGCACAACCCCGATTACAAGGATTTACGAACGAAGACCGAGTAACTCCTTATCCTCGAAGCTCCTCAATGCGGTTATCGAGCGCTTCTCGCGCAACCCGCATTGAGACTTCAGCAGAAAACCCTCGGCGAGCAAGCACCCCAAGGATGCGCCGCAAGTTCCGCGCATAGTCCGCCCGATCATCAATGCTGTCAATTGATCGGGCTTTCTTTTCTGCAAATTTTGTGGCCGTTTGGAATTCATCTTCCGCCCCTATTTGTGCCAGGGCGGCATCGCGAGTTTCTTTGGAAATACCTTTGTTCTTTAACTCAAGGTTCAACGCCATTTTGGATTTCCCCCGTCGATCAGAACGTTGACGTACCCACTCCGCGGCGAAACGCGCGTCGTCGATAAGCCCAACTCGTTCCAGATCATCGAGCACTTCTGTAACAACGGCGCCCGGGTACTCTAATTGCACCAGGCGTTGCCGCAGTTCGTGCCGCGACCGTGCACGCTGGTCAAGAAGCCGGAGCGCCCGTTTCCGCACCTTGGCCTTCGCCTCTTCCGCTTGGTGATCAAACAGCGGAGGCGCATCCCCATTGACATACGCCTCCAGCGCCGCCTGCAATTGTTTGAGTTTCGCGGCATCCGCCATAACCTAGCTAGCTTTCGTCATCAAAATCAACGTTAGGTACTTCATCCACTGGATCGCTGGCAGTTTGTGCTTCCGAATTCCCACGCCCACCAACGCCGAGCTTAGCAAAGATTTTTTCCTCAATTTCGTCAGCAATCGCCTGATTCTCCTTGAGGTACAAGCGCACCTTTTCCTTACCCTGCCCAAGTTGGTCGCCATTATAGGTAAACCATGACCCCGACTTTTTCACAATCCCATTTTCTACCCCAAGGTCAATAATCGAGGATTCGCGGGAAATGCCTTCACCAAAGATAATGTCAAACTCCGCAACCTTAAATGGAGGCGAAACCTTATTTTTTACAACCTTCAATTTCGTGCGGTTACCAACAGCATCTTGCCCATCTTTTAACGTTTGAATACGCCGGACATCACACCGCACTGAAGCGTAAAATTTTAGTGCCTTACCGCCAGTTGTTGTTTCCGGCGAACCAAACATCACGCCGATCTTTTCGCGCAATTGGTTAATAAAAATGGCGGTGGTCCCAGAATTATGCAACGCGCCGGTCATCTTCCGCAGTGCCTGGCTCATAAGTCGCGCCTGTAAACCGACGTGGCTGTCCCCCATATCGCCTTCAATTTCGGCTTTTGGCGTGAGCGCAGCGACCGAGTCCACCACAATAATGTCGATCGCGCCAGAGCGAATTAACATATCCGCGATTTCTAACGCTTGTTCGCCAGTATCTGGTTGAGAAACCAACAGGGAATCAGTATCTACCCCCAGCTTGCGGGCGTACTCAGGATCGAGCGCGTGCTCGGCGTCGATAAACGCAGCGATACCACCAGCGCGTTGGGCCTGGGCAACTGCGTGTAGGGCGACGGTCGTCTTACCTGAGGATTCCGGACCGAACACCTCAACGATACGTCCGCGGGGAAAACCGCCGATTCCGAGCGCAATATCAATGGCTGTATTCCCCGAGGAAATAGCTTGAATTGGCGGACGATTATCATCACCGAGCCGCATAATCGAGCCTTTACCGAAATCTTTTTCAATTTTTGCCATCGCCGCATCGAGCGCCTTTTGCCTATCGGCAAGATTCACCGACACAACGCTCGACTTGGTTTTCTTTATAGCCATCGTGCTTTTTGCCCTTCAACGTTCGTTTCTATGAGTGGTATGACATGTATGCTCCGCAACTCGACAATAGCGGATAGGTTGGACACAACCTCAACTTTGTGTGACGGTTCAGCGCCGTGCGAAAGTTTGTTCGGAAGTGGGGTTGCTATATATCTTCCCCCAGCCACCGATCTTCCGGCACGTCAAAATCTCGACACAGGTTCAACCAAATCTCCCGAAGATCAACCCCCTGTTCCATCAGTTCTTTCGCCGTCCCTCCCAGCGCTCCAATCACATGCGAACGCAGCAGCCACTCGCCATTGCTCTCCCCAAACTCGTAGTGCACCAAATCATAGAACTTTGCGATCTGCATAGTTGCTATCGTACCCAGTAAAACATCGTTCAACCGGCAATGTATCCTGTATATCTATGACCGAAAATTCATCCATGCGCGATCTTGCCTATATTGCGGTGTTTACCGCGCTCATCATCGTCCTTGGCTTTATTTCAATCCCCACCCCAATCAGCGTTCCTATAGTGCTGCAAAACGGTGCAATCATTATCACTGGAATCATCCTTGGTCCACGCCGTGGATTCCTCGCCGTGGCATTATTCCTTCTTATTGCATTGCTCGGGGCTCCGGTATTGGCAGGCGGACGATCGCTTATTGTTGCACTTCAAAGTATTACTGTTGGTTATCTCATCGCTTACCCCATTGCTGCCGTGGTTGCTGGACTGATTGCCTACAGCGCTAAACGCAACACAACCAGTAGGTTTATCACCTTCGCTATTGCCAGTGTAGTTGGGCTTGCCATTCAATACATCTTGGGCGCAATAGGTATGGCATACCGCGGGGCAATGTCGACGAGCGATGCGTTCTATGCGCAGCTTGGTTTTATTCTGCCTGACCTTCCCGAAATCATTGCGGGCATTTTTATTGCGGTCAGCGTTCACTCCGCATTTCCTCACCTGATGCGCCGCTCACACAAGACCAATGCCTAGCATTCGTTTCTCCGACGTTTCCGTTTCCTACGACGACCACACCATCCTCGACTCCATCACCGTCGAGCTCACCGAACAACGTATCGGAATCGTTGGCGCCAACGGGGGCGGCAAATCCACGCTGATCCGCCTCATCAACGGCCTCGGCCAACCCACTCAAGGCACCGTCACCGTCGACGATCTCAACGTTGCCACCCACGGACGCCAAGTGCGGCGTCGAGTAGGGTTTGTGTTCTCCGACGCCGAAAACCAAATCGTCATGCCCAACGTGCGTGACGACGTCGCATTTTCTCTGCGCAGGCTCAAACTTTCGCGCGCCGAACAACAACGTCGCGTCACGGAAGCACTCGAACGTTTTAAGCTCACCGCTCACGCCGATTCGTCACCGCACATTCTTTCGGGTGGCCAGAAACAACTACTTGCACTGGCCTCCGTGCTTGTGATTGAACCCGACATCATCATTGCCGACGAACCAACAACCCTGCTCGATTTACGCAACCGCACATCACTGCGGCGCGAGTTCGATGCCCTCGAGCAGCAGCTGATTGTTGTCACTCACGATCTCGATTTCCTCGAAGGATTCGACCGTGTGTTATGCATCGACAATCATCGCGTAGCAGCAGATGGCAGCCCTAAGGAAGTGCTGAACTACTACCGAAAACTTATGTCATGAGAAGGCAGAATATCCCCCTTGGCGTCTACGTACCCGGTAACACGATCATCCATCGCCTACCACCAAGCGTAAAACTCCTCGGCGTCTTCGCGTTTACCGTCATGACCACCTGGTTATCCACGACCCCCCTCCATGCCTGCATTGCCGTTGCCAGCGTACTACCCGGTTATTTCATCGCTCGAATCCCTTTCCGAATCGCAATCGGACAAATCTGGCCACCGCTGCCGTTCCTCATCGCACTTGGTGCATTCCAATGGTGGCAACTCGGCTGGGAACGAGCATTCACGATCGTCGTAGTCATCATTGCAGCAATCATGATTGCCGTGCTACTAACGCTCACCACCACGGTGGCCGAAATGATGGAAAGCCTGGAGCGCGGCATGGCACCACTGCAGCGCATCGGATTGCCAGCAGAAAAGATCTCGCTCGCTATCTCCTTAACATTCCGACTAATGCCCCTTCAATTCGCAACCGTATTCGACGTACTAGATGCCCGCAAGGCGCGCGGCGCAGACTTTTCCATCACAGCTTTTGGCACACCCGTAATGATTCGGTCCATTCGGCGTGCCGAAGCAATCGGCGACGCCCTCATCGCCCGGGGCGCAGGAGACTAATCCCAGGTCCGCGCTCATATTGGATGAGCCACGTTACTGCAGGAACTTTAGGTTGCACACAACCGCTGACCTGCGATCTGTCACAGATTCCATTTTTTCGGCAAAATTTATGGAATTTGTGACAAAAAAGGCCGTTTTTCGTCGCAGATTCCATAAAATTCGCGATTTTTATGGATTTTGTGACAGATCCCTGGTAACCCCTTGTACACAATCTAATTTCTTGTCGCAAATTCCATTTTTTTGGCGATTTTTATGGAATTTGTGACAAGTGCACACAACTCATCTCACTATTGTGACTTGCATCTCTGAAATACTAGCCCACGGGCTGGTCCCGACAACCCCCTCGCCAGGGAAAAATAAAAGCACCCCAAATCTCGGGGTGCTTTTAGCAGTAGCTACCAGTAGTGCTTCTACGCTTACGCCTCGCCACGCAGTTCCCGCATGCGTTGTTCCACAGCCGGGTCGGCCACACCAGAATTGGTGTTATTGCCCTGCGTGATGGCGGGGTTGTTGTTAGTGGCGCCAGGGGTGAGTTCGTTGGCCATTTGCGCACGGATTTGCTCCAAACGGGAGTGACCAGCGAGCTGAACACCAGCTTGTTCGATCTCAGCCATGCGGCCTTGGACAGAGCTTTGCGCGAGTTCGGCCTGACCAAGTGCATTGGCGTATCGACGCTCGATCTTCTCACGGACCTGATCAAGGTTCGGCGAAGAGCCGCTTGCGGTGATGGAGTTCATTGACTTCAGCGACTCGGACACCTTCTCCTGCATTTTCGCCTGCTCAAGCTGGGACAGCAGCTTGGTACGCTCAGCTACTTTCTGCTGGAGTGCCATGGAGTTACGCTCCACAGCCTTCTTTGCTTGTGATGCCTGCTGCAACGCCTGGTCGTGGAGCTGCTTTGTGTCTTCAACTGATTGCTCAGCAGTTACCAATTGAGCCGCGAACGCTTCGGCGGCATTCTCATACTCGGTAGCTTTCGCATGATCGCCTGCGGCGCGGGCTTTGTCGGCCAACTGCAGCGCCTGGCGAGTGTTGCCTTGAAGCTTTTCGATCTCAGCGAGACGACGATTCAGCTGCATCTCCAACTGGCGTTGGTTACCAATAACAGCTGCGGCTTGTTGCGAAAGTTCCTGGTGCTGGCGCTGAGCATCTTCGATGGCCTGTTGAATCTGGACCTTCGGATCAGCATTCTCTTCGATCTTAGAATCGAACAATGCCATCAGGTACTTCCAAGCCTTAACGAAGGGATTAGCCATTGTGGAAAGAAACCTTCCTAGTGTGTGGGTCTATAAAGTGCGGAGATAATCAGCGCACGCTAAAAACTAAATGTACCGTTAAACTGCTGGCACCGCAGCAAGTTCAACTTGAGCTCCCCGCACCGCCATGGAACTCGCGGCTTCAATAAGCACATCCGCAACCGGCGTGCCTAACGCTCGGCACACAGCAGCAAGAAGCTCCGAGGAGACTTCTTTTCGCCCGCGTTCCAACTCGGACAGGTACCCCGGTGAAACTCGAGAAGCTTCCGCGAGCTCACGCAAAGTAATTCCCTGCTCCGCACGAAACGAACGCAGCGCCGAACCCAATGCTTCGCGCAATAGTGGTTCTGTGTGAGTGGATTGAACCACAGGCTTATCCAAAACAGCAGTGTAGGTAACCATCAATACCTTTAACGGTCGAACGTTTCAATTTGTTCCCGAGATAACTCTAGTAAGAGTTGGAGCAGCGTAGACCAAGCGAAACGCGCTGCAGTCGTTCGAATTAAAGAACGATCGCCATCAATCACCGGCAATGGCTTCGCGTGTCCTGGAACAAGTATCCAGCGGTGATTTTCCGGCGGGCAGGCACGAATGGCACCACTCCAACCATGGGGGTCTGCAATCCCAATCCAAACCTCGCCCACGGGATGATTGTCCTGCGAATCAGGGCCTGCAACTCCTGTGAGTGATACTCCCCAATCGGCACCACAGCGATCACGCACCCCCACCGCCATTGCGCGCGCACATTCAGGTGACACCGGCCCGAAGGTGGCAAGTATCTCCTCGGAAACTCCTGCAAGCGAGTGCTTCAGCTCCGTTGCGTACGTCACCAGCCCGCCGCGGAAGACGGCGCTCGACCCCGGGACGTCGACAAGCATGGCGGCCGCTAATCCAGCAGTTAATGACTCACATACAGCCACTGTCTCGCCACGTTGACCTAGTTCGTTGACTAGCTCCGCACACACGCTCATTGTCACTGCTTCCGAGAATCGAGAAGATACTGCACACCCGTTACAACAGTAACAATAACTGCGGCCATCATCACCAGGTATCGCGGAATTTCCAACCAGTCTGGCAGCGGCATGAGATATAGCGCCACTGCGGCTGCCTGCAGTGTTGTTTTGACCTTGCCACCTTTACTTGCGGGAACAACGAGCCCTCGGCGCAATTGATACATACGCCAAAACGTAATCCCGAGCTCACGCACAACAATGACAATTGTGATCCACCACGCCAATTTGCCAACAATATTGAGGCACACCAACGCCGAAATCATTAATGCTTTGTCCGCAATAGGATCTGCAATTTTGCCGAAATTCGTGACAATTCCGCGCGACCTTGCAATATCGCCATCGAGTTTATCGGTGATCATCAAACCGACGAACAACCAAAACGACCACCATTGGGCATGCGTAAGCACCAGCCATGCGAAAACAGGCACGAGCACGATGCGCAAGCTAGTTAGCACATTAGGCAAATTCAAGTTCGACTGGCGTGCCCCAGTCGAGGATTTTTTATTGGCGCTCACATCATCCCACCCTACCGAACCTGCGACCCCTACAATGACTGGCATGAACGTTTTTGCCATCGAGTACACATATTGTGACGATCTCGCCCTCGTTGATCAAGTACGACCAAAACATCGGGAGTTCCTCACGCAGCTGAAAGACGAAGGGAAACTCGTAGGATCTGGCCCGTACACCGATGAGCAAGGCGGCGCGCTGATCATCATCCGGCTGCCAGAACCTGCTACCGTCGCTGACGCAGAAGCGCTCATGAACAATGATCCATACCTCGCCCACGACGCACTAGCGAACCGAGTGTTCCGCCCGTGGAACCCAGTACTTAACGTGTTTAGTTAATCAAGCGCCCAGATGCGAGCTGCAGCACTTGTTCGGGTACTTAGTACCGCGTGTGGGGAGCAACGCCACCGAAGGTTTCGTCCCGCTTGCTCTTGATTACGGATGCTATTGCAGTGATCACCAACACACCAACGATAAACAGCAATGACATGACTGTGGGAACTTCTGGCACGTGAACTGGTTCACCACCATTGATGAACCACACGCTGTTTTCGTGGAATGCGTGCAGCAGCAGCTTCACGCCGATAAAGGCGAGGATAATACCGAGGCCGTAGGATAGGTACACCAGGCGATCCAGCAAACCATCGAGTAGGAAGTACATTTGGCGTAAGCCCATGAGCGCGAATGCGTTTGCGGTAAACACGATGTACGGCTCCTGCGTGAGCCCGAAGATCGCTGGGATCGAATCAAATGCAAACATCAAATCGATGAAGCCGATTGATACTAACGCAATCATCAGTGGGGTGACCATGCGTTTACCATTGACGTGAGTGAGCAGCTTATCGCCATCAAATTCTGAGGAAACCGGGATTACTTTTCGGGCGACACGTACCACGAGCATATCGTCGACTTCCGTATCATCCGCATCTCGGATTTCATCGATCACCAGTTTGATTGCGGTATAGAGCAGGAAAATACCGAAGATATAGAACACCCATGCTGCTTTGGAAATCGCGACCGCACCAATGGCAATAAAAATGCCGCGGAATACCAACGCCAAGGCAATACCAATGAGGAGTACTTTTTGCTGGTATGCACGGGGAATACGGAACGAACCGATAATCAACGCGAAGATAAACAAGTTGTCTACGCTCAGGCTGAGCTCGGTGATATAGCCAGCGAAGAACTCAATCGCATGATCGTGGTTTCCGTCGGGGCCGCCCCAGGTGAACCAAAGAAATACACCAAATGCGCACGCGAGCGCCATGTAAAAAACCATCCATCCGGTGGCTTCTTTCATTGTTGGCTCGTGGGGGCTGCGCACGTGGGACACAAAATCAAAAATGATGAATCCCATGAGCACAACGATGGTTATCCCCCACGTCAGCGCGTTTACTTCCATATGTTTTGAGACCTCCGGCCCGTATAGTGATGCTATTGACCGGAGGTCTCTCCCACCGCTTGCGTGCGGCCGACAGGACCGGGGAGAACATCCCGTGTTGACGATCTCTGTCGTGGTTGGGGTACTCCCCTCCAAGACGATGTTCCACTGTACCCACTTTTAGTGGGGATTACGCTAAAGCATGGATTAAAACACCCCACCCGTTGGATGAGCTTCAACCATATGGACGTCGTGATCTTTCGGCGCCTCTGCGGGGTCAGCACCCTTGATCATCCAAATAATGGTTTCTAACTCTTCAGGTTTGACCAGCACTTCGCGCGCCTTGGAACCTTCGGAGGGCCCAACTACACCACGGGATTCCATGATGTCCATCAAGCGTCCGGCCTTCGCAAACCCGATGCGGAGCTTCCGCTGCAGCATCGAGGTGGAACCCAATTGGGATGTGACCACAAGTTCGACAGCCTGCAGCAGGTCTTCCATATCGTTTCCAATATCGTCATCGATCTGACGTTTGGATTCTTTAGCCTTGTCCTCAGTGACGCCGTCGGTGTAGTTGGGTTCGGCCTGTTCCTTCGCGGCGTCGACAACCGCCTGTACTTCTTCATCGGTCACAAACGCACCTTGAATACGAACAGGTTTGCCAGCACCTTGTGGGATAAACAGTCCGTCGCCCATACCAATGAGTTTTTCAGCCCCGCCCTGGTCAAGGATGACGCGTGAGTCGGTGAGCGAGGACGTCGCAAAGGCAAGCCGCGATGGAACATTTGTTTTAATTAGGCCCGTAACGACGTCCACCGAGGGACGCTGTGTGGCCAGCACAAGGTGGATGCCTGCCGCACGCGCTTTTTGTGTGATGCGCACAATTGAATCTTCAATTTCTTTCGGTGCGGTCATCATCAGGTCAGCCAACTCATCGACAACACAAACGATATATGGGTACGGCCGATATTCCCGCTCAGAACCAAGTGGAACTTGAACTTCCCCGGCCAATACTTTCCTATTGAAATCTTTAATATGGCGGACCCGCGCGGACTTCATATCCATATAGCGCTGTTCCATTTCCTCAACCAACCATTGCAACGCCGCCGCCGCTTTTTTGGGCTGCGTAATAATCGGTGTGATCAAGTGCGGAATACCCTCATATGGAGTAAGCTCCACCATCTTCGGGTCCACCAAAATCAGGCGTACCTCTTCAGGGGTGGCACGGGTCAGCAGCGAGACCAACATGGAATTCACAAACGCTGACTTACCGGATCCCGTAGAACCCGCAACAAGCAAATGCGGCATCTTCTGTACTGAGTGGCTTACAAAATCGCCTTCGATATCCTTGCCTAACCCAATGAGCATTGGGTCGTGGTTTGCCACTACGTTCGGCGCGTTCAGGACGTCGCCAAGGCGGACCATTTCACGGTCGGTATTGGGCACCTCAATACCCACGGCTGATTTCCCGGGGATTGGGGTAAGAAGCCGAACATTGTCCGTTGCCACCGCATACGCCAGGTTCGATTGTAGGTTCGTAATCTTGGAAACCTTGACGCCAGGCCCAAGTTCAACCTCGTACCGAGTAACTGTTGGACCGCGTGAAAAGCCCGTGACCACGGCGTCCACATTAAATTCCCGGAACACCTCAGTGATTGCTTCGATCATACGATCGTTTGCGGCTGATCGGGTTTTGGGCACCTCGCCTGGGAGCAGCAGCGACGTCGACGGCAGCTCATAGTCGCCAGGTTCTTGATCGGCCTGCGGCGCGGAAACAGGCGCGGCTGGAGGAGCCTCCACCTTGGGTTCCTTGGGTTCCTTAGGCTGCCTCGGCTGTTTCGCCGCCGGCTTGCTCTTCGGACGCCTTACCACGATGGCAGGAAACTCTTCAGTCTCCGCATGCGCATTGTCTACTTCTGCGGCACCCTCATCTTCCGGTTCCTCTGCCACGGTTTCCGCCGCTTTCTCGGCGTCGCGCTTTGCATCAAACAAGGAGCGTTGCTCACCGCTACCTCGCTGGTTGAGCGCAACTTTCCGCCGCGCTACCGGGAAGGTTTCGGTCTTGTCTTCGTCTTCGT
>JAUMZC010000033.1 GCA_030528295.1 Corynebacterium sp. | reverse complement strand
ATCAAACAGCTGAGAAAGCTCTTGGATCGGGTCGAACAGCAGTCCCATATACAGCAAGAACGCAATGAGTACACCGGTTGAAAGGTCGCCATTCAATACCGCGGAAGCGCCAAACCCAATCACGAGGGCGCGGGAGACTTGGGCGATGGCGTTGGTGCCAGGAAAATACGTTGCGATTGCGATTTGAGAGCGGACTCGGGTGCGGCGATACGCCTGGCATTGTTGCTGGAATCGCTCCAGCACGTGGGACTGTGTGCCGTGCATCTGAATAACACGAATTCCAGAGACAGCTTCGTGGAATTCCGCATTAATTGCGCTTAATTCTTCTCGGGCCTGGGTGTACAAGGGACTTGTGTTTCTGCGAAATATCAGCGTGGAAATGATCACGATTGGAATGCCTGAAAAAGCGACTAATGCCAAGCTAGGGGCTGTAACTATCAGCATGATCATGATGCCGATCAGCGTCGTGGAGGCCACAATTGTTTGAGCGAGAGCGCTTTGCAGGAAGCTGCTGAGATTATCAATATCGGTGGTCATTCGAGTGAGCAGCGCACCAGTTCGTGTTCGTTCAAAATATGCTAGGTCAAGGTTCAATACATGCTGATACGACTTGACCCGTAGTGCATATAGCAGGCGTTCGCCTATTCTTGCGGTCAGTAGGGTGCGCAAGACTCCGATACACCAGGCTGCAATGACGATCCCGGTGCCGCCAAGCGCAAACGACACTAAGATATCGGCGTTGCCTGTAGTGACGCTGCGATCAACCACAGAGCGCACTAGGGAAGGAATTGCCAGGTCGGCACTGACGGTGCCAAAGAGTAAAAGAACGACAGCAACGATGCCGAGCGCGGTTTGCCGCAACATGTGGTACGGCGAAAACGGTGTTGTGATCTCCACTGGTTTGGGTTGTGGGCCCGGGGGAGTGCACTCTGCAGCTATGGGATCGAGCGTGAAATTGAACTCGTGTTCGGCTTCCCGTGTGGGGTTTAGGGAGGGGCGCGTTGCAGGGCGTGTGGCAACTGCGGCATGTAAGTCCATCGCTCGTTGAAAGGTTGCAGAGTGTTTGGCACTCGCCTGAGGAACAACCTCCACGACGTGACCGGCGTCCATGATCGCGATGTAGTCCGCGAGTTTGGTCATGGATGTCCGATGGGCAATCGCAAACACTGTCGTTTCTTTGAACTGTGTTTCGATTGCTTGGAAGATGTTTGCTTCGGTCGCAGCATCGATTGCTGAGGTCGCATCGTCGAGTAATAGGATTCGAGGTCGCCGCAGTAATGCCCGTGCGAGGACGATGCGTTGCCGCTGGCCGCCCGACAATGTAAGCCCACGTTCGCCAACCAGTGCGTCGAGAGAATCAGGTAATGCTCGCACGAATTCGGCTGCTTGTGCGGCTTCAAGTACGCTCCAAAGTTCTTCTTCCGTGGCGTCAGTGCCAAGCGTGAGGTTGTCGCGTATCGACGCCTCGAACAAAAACGGTTCGTCGAAGACTACAGCCATCGCATTGCGTACTTCTGTGCGATCGTATTCGCGGAGAGGGATGCCTTGGAGAAGTATTTCTCCGTTATCGGGGTCATAAAACCGCGCAGCCAATTGTAGGGCTAAGGTTTTGCCGCTGGCCGGTGGGCCGACGGCGACAACCGTTGCTGTCGCCGGAACCTTGAGGCTGAAGTCTCGGAGTGTTCCACCAAAATGTACGCCTTGAAATTCGAGGCTGAGGGGACCGTCTGGGACAGGAAGAGTTCCGTTTGGGAGGTCTGGAGTTAGCTCGGAGATTTCGCTGACTCTTGCAACGGAGGCGAGGCCGCTATGAAAGCGAACGGACATGTTTCCTAACATGCGGACCACACCTGTGACGCGGGATACATACATGGCAAAGGCTACGAAAATCCCTACGGAAATGGTGCCCTGACTTGCCATCCATGCGCCGGCGATGATCGTGCACACCAAGGCTAGCTGGGGCAGTTGTTCTAAGAGTGGCTGAATTCGGGCTGTGACCTTCGCGGCATGCAGGCGTGCCTGGTAGAGCAAGATGCTGGCGCGTTGCAGTGCGGTCACTTCGCGTTGCTCCTGCGCGAAGCCTTGAACGATGCGGATGCCGGTAATGGTTTCTTCGACTCGGGTGGCAACATCAGCTGCCTGCTGCTGCGCGGCATGTGTTGCTTGTGTGAGGGGCTGTTTGGAGGTACGTGCGAACCAAGCAATCAAGGGAAGCCAGATGAGGCTCGCAATCGCCAACGACGGGGAGAGAGCGATCATCACGATGATGGTCACGAGGAGTTGCAAAAGGTTGCCAATAGCTAGCGGCAGCATTGCCACGAGCCCTTGGATTGATTGCACATCCGAGATGGAGCGGCTGACCACTTGGCCGGTACGTATCTGGTCTTGGGTCGGGCCGTCGGTATGCAGAAGTCTGGCGAGTAACCTAACCCGCAGTTCGCTAATGGTGTCGAATGAAAGTCGCCCGGCGGTATAACGACGTAGAAATTGAAATCCCCAGCGTGTCAGTGCCACTAGTATCAGCGTGAGTGTTGCGCTGGCTACCGGACTGAGCTGGGGAAACGTATGATAGCCCTGTTGTGAAACTGCGATATCTACAACATTGCCGGTGAGTAGGGGGATGAAGAGCTCTGCTGTTGTGACGCCAACAGTAGCAATGCATGCCCATAGTGCCATGCGCCAATGAGGTGCAAGAATAGCCCAGAGTTGACGCATGGAGGTAGTGCCTATTTCTCAGGGGTGTGAAGTTGAGCTAGGTCCGGAGTTTCAACTTCTTTTGGTGCTTCGGTAGGAAATGCCTTGGGTAGCGGTCCAAGTGACTCCGCAGTATTCGAAATTACTTTCGATGCAATCTTGCGGTTTGCCCAGGTTCCCAAAGCGGCACCGATGCCAAACGGCATGATTTTGCCCAGCCACATGCCACGGAATTTCTTCCCCAACCGCTTCATTGCCATCGAAAGCAGGCGGTTGTTGACGTCTTTCAGTTGTGGTGTTCCGTAGCGCGTCAACGCCGAGGCAATGGAAGCGCCATTCTTGCGGGAAAGGTCGCCGATCGCGGCGTCGACAAGCATGGTTCCAGCAGCGCCAGTAGCCACGACGAGAATGAGGGTGCGGCGTCGTTCCGGGTCTCGAATATCAATGCCGCGCAGGTAGGCGGAAGCCATGGTGTAGATCGCTGCTGCGTCGGTAAATACCAGCGACTCCACGCCAATAGCTGCGGCACCTGTAATAAAACCAATCCCAGGAATTGCCGACGCCGCGCCCACGCTCGCGCCCGTGCCCGTGGCAACGTATTTAAAGTGAGCGTCTAGTGTTTGTTGAATCTCCGCAGGTGACGCCTCTGGGTTGCGGCTGCGCAACCAATCAACATAGTTCTCGATGATCCCAGACTGCATGTGTACAGCCTTATCAATAACCTTGAGCAGCATCCGGCCGGTGGCACCAGCACGTTCCTCCAATGCCTCAATGTTGGAATGCTCTGCATCCGTGATAGGCAATTGGGCGTTATTGCTCGGATAATTTGGGTAAGTCACTCAAGCTCCTCAAATATAGTTACATAACCCTGGCGCGTTCCTTGCCAGACGCTATAGAAACATCCTGCTAGTCTTGTGCGTACTCTTCTGCGGCAAGTACCTGCGCTTCGGTGGGTCGCACTCCTGTATACACGGCAAATTGTTCTGCTGCTTGGAGGGCAATGACTTCACCGCCGTGAATCGAGGGCACATGGAATCGATCAGCGGCAGCTATCAGAGGCGTATGCACCGGGTACGCTACCACATCAAACACGCAGCTTGCGTTTTGAATCTGGTCATCAGAGAATGCCTGGACATCGGCGTCGGGCCCGTGCATACCCAAAGGAGTTGTATTAACCAGCATGTTTGCTCCGCCCGGAACGTCGCTTGAAAACTCCCAGCCATACTTTGCGGCTAATGCCGCACCGGTTTCAGCATTCCGGGACACAACCGTACCATGCATGCCAGCATCCGCGAGTGCTGCCACAACCGCGGACGCCATGCCGCCTGAACCCCGAAGCGCAACATGCCAGTCGGTGCATACTTGATGCTGCTCCAACAGGGTTGCCACCGCAATGTAATCCGTGTTCATGCCGAGTAAATGCCCATCAGTATTGACGATGGTATTGACGGATTCAAGACGCTCAGCCGAAGGGTGCAACTCGTCAAGCAGCGGAATCACCGCACTTTTATAAGGCATAGACACTCCAGCGCCACGGATATTCAACCCGCGAATGCCAGCTACCGCCTGCTCGATATTGCTTGGGGCAACTGCCTTATACACAAAATTCAGCCCTAATTCTGCGTACAGCCAGTTGTGAAACCGCACCCCATGGTTTGATGGGCGGGCGGCTAACGAAATGCACAGCGTTGTCTCACGGTCAATCACATTTACCATACCGCCAGCGTAGCGCAGGAAGGGACGTTGCTGGGCGGCTTCTGATCACACGACTATACCGGCCCAAACGGTTGGATAAACTTCAATACTTTCACCCAAAGTTCCTGCATAAGAGGCGTTTGATGGTATTTGATGGTGGTGCCATGGTAGGCGCCAGGCAGGATCATGGTTTCCACCAGCACATCCTGTTCTTTGAGCCTGCGGGCATAGGTCAGTGCTTCCTCATAGAACAAATCCAGTGCGCCAACGGCGATAAACGTTGGGGGTAGCCCGGTGAGGTCGAGGCGTCGAGAAGCAACAGCATAATCGGGTATCTGGTCATGCGGGGTGAGGTAAGAAAGATAGCAATTCCATGCGAGCGTGTTTGAGGTGTGGTGCCAATTGAACTGCCCGCGCCCAGGGTTTGGTGTGATACGAGTGCGGTCATCGAGCATTGGTTCGAGCAAAACCTGGCGGGCGGGAGGAATGCCCTCATCAAACAACCATTGTGTAAGACAGGCCGCAAGGCCACCGCCGGCGCTTTGCCCAATGATTGTGATCCCGCGATCCGGGAAAATCCCCTGCATCCACGTGTAGGCCGCATGGCAATCGTGAAGCGCCGCCGGAAACGGGGCAGTGCCCGCAAGACGATATTCAGGATTGATGATGGTGCAGCGGGTTGCCCGAGCAATATATGCGCAGATCTCATCGTCAGCCTCGGGGGTGCCCATGACGTAGCCGCCGCCGTGGATCCACATGATCGCTTGATCTGATAGCACATGTTCAGGTGTATACACCCGAATCGGCACAGGGGGGCCACCCGCATACCCAGGAATATTTTGGCTAGAAATATGGACCTGTTTGATGTTCGCTTTGGTTGGACGGTGAATTGGTGTTTCGGAAGCATACAAGGGGAAACTGCGGCGCCACACTTTTATGCTCTGCAACGCGGGATGTTTCAGCAGCGCGGCATCACGCAATTCAGGTGCTACTTTGCGGGTGCGAAACCACATTGTGCCGAGATAACTGCCTGCGGCAATGGTAAGAGCACTGGTGAGTGTAGTCAGGATTTTGGTGGTGGGCTTCAATCGTCGGACCTCCAGGTGCGGATATTGTTTAAGTTTAGAGAACATTGAGTGTGCTTACAGTGGTTGCGAAGGTTTTTGACCCCGAAAGGTGGATATGCATTCCGTTTTCCAATTAGTGATAAGTGAATACCCACGGTTTGCTACGGCGGTATTGCCACAGAATGGCGCTGTTGCACTTTCTGTTACTGAATTGGCGGAGGAGCAGCGTCTGCGAAAGGCGCTCAACGCATGCGAAACATTGTTTCCCCTTTCGAACGACCGTTGGGCAGGGCAGTTGTGGTGGTTTTCCTGGAATAACGCTGTGGTCGCACCGGCGGTCACAGCAATGGTGGAGTTCTATAAAACCCCGAGTTTGCAGCTAGATCGTGGTGTGTTGCACAGCCAACCTGGTGACTATTGGTATAGCTTCTCCACCGACATTGTCACCGGTGACGGGGATTGGTTCCAGGCCGCACGTGACTACGCCACAAGTATTACTCCGCTTATCGACGCCTTGTCCGCCACCGCCGGCGTGAAGCCTGCGCCGTTATGGGCTGTAGCGGCCGACGCATTAGTCGCAGCGGCAGTATCGGCCGGTAATGAATCGTTTGACCCTTATCGTGGCGTCAGAATTGCTTGCGAATTATCAAATGGACTTTCGGAGGGGGCGGTGGGGGTAACTATTCCTGAACCGCGTTTTGAAGATATCCGCGATGGCACGATCACCGCCACCGATATGCAGGCGGTAGCTGCAGGAGAAGAACCAATGGATGTGCATACAGTTGCGCGTCGAGCTTCATGCTGCATGATTTTTCATTCCCCGGGATGCGGAAAGTGTTTATCCTGTCCAAAACAAAAACCCGAAGAACGTAAGGCCAAATTAATTGCACACTTTCAATAATTTTTTTCATTTAGGGTTAGGGTGGAGCTAAGCCTGTGTTTGGTACGGCAGGGTTTCAACGGAACAAGCACCTCGTAAACAGTGGAAGGTGAAGCGGACATGAGCTTCTTTGAGGATATTGCTTCAGCATTAGATGCAGATGGGATTGAATCACGAGTTAAAGGGGACACAATGTTCGTTCCAATAACTCGGGAAGTGGAAATCCAATTCGTGGAAATTGATCCCGATTTGCCAGCAGCAAATGTGTATATTGCTGCAGCCGATGTGGATGAAGACGATGATGACTTCGAAGCGGTACTTGTTTCCGTAGCATTTTCTGTCGAAGACGCCGTTGCTGCGGTGGCAACTCATGTGGCTACTGACCAGGTGGTGACTGTGCTGCGCGATTTACTCGATGGCACAGATGAGCGCATTGCGGATTTGGAGTTCGTGCAAGATTGGGAAGACCCCAGCTTGGTGATCGCTGAGGTTGGCCAGCATTCCGAGATTCAGGTGCTGGTAGAAGCAGAGGGGGATGTGCCAGTTGCAGTAGTGACCTTTGCCGCCTCAGGCGAAGCGTATGAAGATCTTGTTGACCAGGCAATCGCCGAACTATGGGAGTCCGGTGAGGATGAAGATCTCACAGAAGAAGAACGTAATCTCTTGATTGCTGCAGCTGTTCGCGATGCTGAACTTGCATCAGAAGAAGTGCTGGAGTTGGGTTCCTTTAGTGATTTTGATCGGCTGTTCGACGTGCTGGCGTTGGCTGCTGAACAGGCTGAAGATTGGGAAGCTCAGCTCGTTCCAATAGGTGATCGTTCAGATGCGGATGACGAAGACGATGATGACTACTTGGAACTTGAGGAAGTATTCGATGAAATCTATGACGATGAGGATGAAGACCTGGATGTAGTCGAGGACGAATCCTCAACATAATGCTCCTTACGCCGCGTTGGAATCTGCGAATAATGCCGCAGGTGACGGCAGCGGATGAAATCTTCCATCAAGCACGATCGAAAATGTGGGTGCCGATGCATCAACGTGTTGGTGCAGGGTGCTTTCGCTAAGCTCAGGCAGAATTGCCCGCACCCAGGATTCCGCGACGTGGTGATGCACCTGCGCACCATCACGGCTGGTGATGCGGAACGTCAGAATAAACGCAGGTACATGGAGCAGCGAGGTTGTGGGGTCCCAAGCACGAAGGGTTGACTTCGCATGAGCATCGATTCGGTGTCGTGTAATGGTAAGCACCAGCGCTGGCTCTTTCGGGGTGGTAGCACTTGGTAAGTGTATGGATGGTGGCCGCCATGTTGGGGTTGTCCGGCTGAGCGATCGCGGATGGGCGATGATGCCTGCGGCTCGTTGCAGCGTGGATGGCTGGTGAGAGCGGAGTTTCTGAACTTGGCGTTGAATGTTGTTGGTGTTCATGGGGGACTGGGTGAAGTGGCGCAAAGTGATCATGGGAAGGACTATATGGGTAGCGTGCAACACTTCGAATGTTGTTTTCGAAGCTATGTTCGAACCTAGGGTGATGTGCTGCGAAGACGCATTTGACGGTGCGGTAGCCTAAAACTTGTGAATACAGCAGATCAACGAGTCCCAATCCCACAGGAAATCAGAGTGCTCGTGATGGCTGCGTTTATCATTGCGCTTGGCTTTGGCCTGGTATCGCCGATTATTCCGCAGTTCGCGCAAAGTTTTGATGTGCCGGTATGGGCGGCCAGTGTTGTGGTGTCGGTCTTTGCCGCCACCAGATTGTTGTTTGCGCCGGCTTCCGGAAGGTTAGTTGATCGGCTTGGATCGCGCCGAGTGTATTTAACAGGGTTGCTGTTGGTGGCAATTGGTACGGGTGTGATTGCGTTTGCGCAAGAATACTGGCACATTATTGCGCTCCGGGCTGCCAGTGGAATTGGCTCCACGATGTTCACAGTCTCTGCAATGAGCTTAATTGTGCGCATCGCGCCACCAAGTATTCGAGGTAGAGCGTCCTCAATATATGGCACTGCATTCCTGATCGGATCTGTGCTTGGACCGGTTATCGGCGCAATTCTGTCAAGCCTCGGCATGCGTATCCCGTTTATTATCTATGCGATTATGCTGCTGCTGGCTGCTGCAGTAGTGGCAGTAAAGCTCACACCAGACTGTTTACGGCATGTGGAAACTACGTCGGATATTCCGCCGATGCAGCGTTCCGAAGCGCTCAAAAATCCTACATTTATTGCTGCGTTGTGTAGTGGATTTGCATTTGGGTGGTCGAATTTCGGAGTTCGCATTGCGGTATTACCACTATTTGCGGCATCTATTTTTCATTGGGGTGGGGCCGTAGCGGGAATTGCATTGGCAATTTATGCCCTTGGAAATGCAATTACATTACAGTTTTCGGGTACTTTGGCGGATTCAATTGGCAGGCGCCCGTTGATACTTTGGGGGCTCGCAATTAATACGGTGTTCACTGCTTGTACTGGTTTGAGTGAACAGGCCTGGGTGCTGCTCACGGTGTCTTGTATTGCAGGCATTGGGGCAGGGCTTGTGAACCCAGCGCAACAAGCAGCATTGGCGGATATTGTTGGCAATAAACGCTCGGGCGGTAACGCGCTTTCCACGTATCAAATGGCACAAGATTTCGGTGCCATCCTCGGGCCGATCGTCGTGGGGTTGCTTGTCGACGTCTCGGGCTATCGCTTAGGTTTTCTCAGCTGCGGGCTCGTTGGGCTTCTGGCATTGCTGGCGTGGTTATTGTTTGGCAAGGAAACTTTACAGTCTGCAAGTGACCAAAGTGACTAGTGTGTTGTGGCGGGAAACTTGGTAGCGTTTTTAATGCGCACATGTTCTTTGGCGCGTATTCGAAGCGGGTTGGTGGCGTTCCCGCGCGGCTAACCATTTCGGCACAATTTGTTCCTCTTTTCCATCCGTAGGAGTACAGATGAGTACCGATGAACAAGTAGAGGTTTATTTTAAATCGTTACTTCAAGAGCCTGACGCTGCTGGTTTTTTCGTTCCTTCCGAACATTGCTGGGCGAAGCCTATCAAGGCTGACAAAGGTGGCGGCACATACTCCATGGTGAGTACAGGCTTCGGTATTCCATTCACGGTGGGGGATGTAGTTCGGGCGCAACTTAATACTGATGGCGAACTGCAAGTGATCGACATACAGCGACTTACCCCCGGATGGGTGGCTTGGATCGCGTTACCGCCACACAGTGGCCAGTTGCGGAAAGAAACACTTTTAGAGCTTCTTGGGCAGGGATGTTCGTTTACGGAAACTGGGGATGACATGTTGCGGATCACCTGGGGAGAGGATGTTACCCGAAAGGAACTTGAGGCTCGTTTCAGGAAATATCAAGACTGGATGAACGGATACATGCTCCTTACAGTCGAACAACGTGCCGAATTACTGCAGGAGGCAGTAGATCTCAATTTGGAGATCAAGGAACCCGTACAAACTGATTATTGGGCTGCCGACGATCCAGCATGGCGTGGTTTGGGAGTGGACACGCCAGAGTTTCTCGCACGGGTTCAGCGAATGGTGTACGAGAACCCAGCGATTCTGGCTACCATACGGATGAACCGCCAGGCAGATGTGGTTGCATGGCTCGGTCCACCCAGGCTAGATGAGTTTGGAAATGTGATCCCATTACCGCGTCTCGTTGAGCCGTGGCCAGGTTTGCGATAGTGCTCAATTCACCTCGCTCCATAAACCTAGAGCGGATTACCCCTTGCGCAATGTGAAAAGTCCTGTGTAGCTCGTGTGCACCTGGGGTAAATGGTGTTTACCATCACATTTTCCAGAGCGTTCGTGTGGATATTGACATAGTCTGATCACCAAACACAGCAACGTGTTGACGGTCACACGAATGAAAGGTTAGTGATGAACAAAACTATCCATCACTTTGTGCATGGGAAGACTCATCCGGGCACTAGTGGGAACACCGCTGATGTAATGAACCCTTCAACCGGAACGGTGCAGGCACAGGTCGATTTGGCCACTGCCGATGAAGTGAACGCAGTCATCGAAGATGCAGCCAACGCGCAACCTGGTTGGGCAGCCACTAACCCACAAAAGCGAATCCGCGTGCTGATGAAATGGATCAGTTTGATCCAGGAAAATATGGATGAATTAGCCCGCACGCTGTCGCTGGAGCACGGGAAAACGTTTGAAGATGCAAAAGGCGACATTATCCGCGGACTTGATGTTATCGAATTCGCCCTCAGTGCACCGCACCTTTTGAAAGGTGAATACTCCGATTCTGTGGCGTCAGGCGTTGATGTGTATTCAATGCGTCAACCACTCGGTGTTGTTGCGGGAATTACGCCATTTAATTTCCCCGCGATGATCCCACTGTGGAAAGCCGGTCCGGCACTTGCGGCTGGAAATGCGTTTATTTTGAAGCCTTCCGAACGGGATCCATCAGTACCAGTCCGGTTAGCTGAATTGTTTATCGCTGCTGGTGGACCTGCCGGAGTGTTTAACGTAGTTCACGGGGATAAAGTTGCCGTTGATGCACTTCTTGATTCCGATGTGATTCAGGCGATTGGCTTCGTCGGATCCACGCCCATTGCGCAGTATATTTACCAGCGATGTGCAGAAACTGGGAAACGAGCACAGTGTTTCGGTGGCGCGAAAAACCACATGTTGATCTTGCCGGATGCAGATCTTGATCAAGCCGCGGATGCGCTCGTTGGTGCAGCGTTTGGATCTGCTGGTGAGCGTTGTATGGCGATTTCTGTTGCGGTGCCAGTCGGCGAGAAGACTGCCGATGCGTTGAAGGAGAAGCTGGTAGAGCGCATTGGGAAGCTTAAGGTGGGTCACTCGCTGGATCCCGCGGCCGATTACGGTCCGCTCGTTGCAAAATCCGCACTTGAACGCGTCGAGAATTATATCGCCGCTGGCGAATCGGCTGGCGCGGAGTTGGTCATCGACGGCCGCGGTCAGGGTGCCACAGACAGCGAGTTTGACGGCGACGATCTTTCTTGCGGCTACTTCATCGGCCCAACACTCTTCGACCGCGTCACTCCAGAAATGAGCATCTACACGGACGAGATTTTCGGCCCGGTACTCACCATTGTTCGCGCAAATACATTCGAAGATGCCATTGCGCTTCCAAACGAACACGAGTACGGAAATGGCGTCGCTATTTTTACAAACAATGGTGCAGCCGCGCGTGAATTTGCACAACGCGTACAGGTAGGAATGGTCGGCATTAACGTGCCAATTCCGGTTCCAATTGCGTACCACACGTTCGGTGGCTGGAAGGCGTCAGGTTTCGGCGACCTTAATCAACACGGTCCAGATTCCTTCCGGTTCTACACGAAGACAAAGACGGTGACGAGCCGTTGGCCAATCGGCCAGGCCACCGGGGCTGAATTTACAATGCCAGTGATCGGATGAGAGGTATAAGGCAATGAGCGTGCAAACAATTGCTTTTATCGGCTTAGGAAATATGGGTGGCCCTATGGCGGCGAATCTTGTTTCCGCAGGCTATACGGTGCGAGGCTTCGATGTATCGCCGCAGGCTCAACAACAAGCCCAGGCTGCCGGGGTTGCTGTGGCGTCGAGTGTCGCCGACGCAGTCAAAGGTGCTCAAGTGATTCTCACGATGTTGCCAAACGCGGCATTGGTCGCGCAGGTGATGCAGGAGGCAATGAGTGCGTTAGCGGTGCCAGTTTTGTTTGTGGATTCCTCAACCATCGGTGTGAGCGAAGCGAACGCGAACGCTGATTTCGCAAGTATGCACGGGCACAGCTACATCGATGCGCCGGTGTCCGGCGGTGTCGTGGGTGCTGCGGCGGGTTCGCTGGCGTTTATGGTTGGCGGTCACCGTGATGATGTCGAACGGGCAAAACCGCTTTTCGACGTCATGGGCCGCTCGGTCACACATTGCGGCAACGTGGGCACGGGTGCAGCCGCCAAACTTTGCAACAATATGATCCTAGGGATCCAGCAGATCGCTATTGCAGAAGGAATGGTGCTTGGCGAACAACTTGGCTTAAGCCCCCGAGCGTTTTATGACGTAGTAGCGAATTCCACCGGGGCGTGCTGGGCATTAACGGTGAATTGCCCGGTACCGGGATTGGTGGAAACATCACCCGCAAACAATGACTTTAAGCCTGGTTTTGCCACCAACCTCATCGTAAAAGACCTCCGGCTGGCAATGCAGGAAGCCGAGGCCACAGGCACTGATGTCCAGATGGGTAAGCAGGCCGCGGAGCGCTATGAAAAGCTATCCGAGGCGGGTTATGGCGATAAAGATTTTGGGGTTGTTATCGAGGAGGTTCGCTCGAACCGTCAATAATCGACTGCAACAAACCCGAATAATATGTAACCAAATCGTCGGGTTTAAAATGGGCAAATTCCGAATCCCCAACCCTTCGCATTAAGGAAACACCGGTCAATAATGAGACCGCAGCCTGGGCGCGCAATTCCGGCGAAGGGTGGGGGAACGGAGCCTCCTCGCGGATGCGCGACGTCAATACTTGCAAAATATCTTCTTTAATTCGCTTACCAATGGCGCTCAATGAACCTTCAGAACCGTCCGTAATGGAAAGTGTTCGTATCATCGAATATGAAGCAGTGACTGGTGCAGTAAGTGTTTCCTTGATGGAAGTTTCCCCTAAAGACTGAAACGGTCCAGAAAATAACGCTGCTGCTGAAGGCGTAAAATCCAGCGTTTTTTCAAACAAATGCTCTTTATTTATAAAGTGCTTAATAATTAACGATGGACTCACCCCAGCGGAATAAGCAATATCTTTGAGCGAAACTCCAGCAAAGGTATGCGTACTAAATAAGTCCCGAGAGCATTCGAGGATTCGAGTCTTGGCGTCAAGTGTGGCGTCCATGACCGAAATCCTACTGAAAACGCAATACTCAAGGAGTTCCAATGATTGTGCCGCTGCTTGGCATTGTCCTCTCCCTCTTCGTGCTAATGGCGCTGGCCTATCGCGGACATTCCGTGGTGATTGTGGCACCCATCGCAGCGTTTATTGCTGCCGTATTTTCTGGTGCGCCGCTGCTGGCCTCATACACGCAGATCTTTATGCCCGCATTGGGAAAATTCATTGTGAGTTTCTTCCCGTTGTTCCTCGCAGGCGCAATTTTCGGCAAATTAATGACCTCAGCAGGGCTCGCCGCGGACTTGGCGAAAGGGATCACGAAACTGTTCGGGCCCAAGCGCGCGATGTTGTCTACGGTGCTTGCCACAGCGCTTCTGACGTATGGCGGTGTGAGCGCATGGGTTGTCGCTTTTACGATCGTTCCGATTGCTATCGAACTTTTCCGCGAGGCTGGGATCCCTAAACGCCTGATGCCGGCGGCACTTGGATTAGGAACGATCACGTTCGCATTGGCCGCATTACCGGGTAGCCCGCAGATTCACAATGTCATCCCGACCCAGTATTTCGGCACCAATAGCTACGCCGCGCCGGTGCTTGGTCTTATTGGTGCGGCCGCAATGTTCATCCTTGGCATGGTGTGGCTACAAATGCGCATCCGCCAACTTCAAGCCGCGGGGGAGTCATTTTTGCCGGAGGGTGTGGAAGATACCGGAAGCACCACATTCCACAAAGACGGCATTGATCTCGATGGCACCAAAGAAACAGAAGTACACCACCCGGCCGAAAGTGGAAATATTGCGGTGCGCGGTTTGCTTGGTCTGTTGCCGATTGTTGTTGTCATCGGAATGAATTTCCTGTTCCTATATGTCATCTCCAAACAAATGGACTACAGCTATCTCGCCGAAGAAAAGTTCGGTGGCGTAACCCTCGACAAAGTGGTGAGCGTTTGGTCTGTGGTTGTTGGTCTCGTGACAGCAATCATTCTGATTTTCGCAATGAAATTCCGCATGGCAAACGAACTTTTTGCGGATCTTTCTGACGGCGCGAAAAACGCTATCCTGCCGGTGTTTACCACCGCTTCCGAAGTAGGGTATGGGGCGGTCGTGGCGTCGTTAGCCGCATTCGCCGCGGTCCGAGAAGGTATTTTTTCGGTGAGCGACAATGTGCTTGTAGTATCCACAATGTCTGCGGGCGTGATTTCCGGAATTACAGGTTCTTCTTCTGGTGGGCTTTCCATTACGCTGCAAGCATTTGGGGAAGAACTGAAACAAGCAGCAATTGACCAAAATGTAAGCCTTGAAGTACTCCACCGAATTACCGCTATGGCATCAGTCAGTTTTGATTCATTGCCACACAATGGAGCTATTCTAACCATGTTAATTGTGTGCGGTATGACACACCGACAATCCTATAAAGATGTAGCGGCAGTAACCGTGGCAATTCCACTGATGGTGGTGCTGATATTACTTGCTGCGTTGGCAGTGATGTAACTATTTGTCTGTTGCTGGCGTCTAAATATCGTTCATTGGCATACGTTCTTGCCATCAGAACTTGCGATTCTTCGATATGGAGGAATAACTATGAACGCTGACAATCAGGCTGATATGCAGGCACAACAACCACAATCACCGATGCAACCACAAGTGCCAATGCAGCAACATTCGGCAGCGATGAGAGTGAAAAAGCCAGGTGTAGGATCGGCGATTTTCGGGTGGTTGATGGTCATCTTTGGCAGCTTTGTCTTACTCGGACAATTGTCCGCCATAAGCAGAAACGGAGGGTTGGGCGGCCCGGCCGGAGATCCGGTCGCGATGGCAACGTTTATCATCATGACGTTTTTGTTTTCGTTCGGCTTTATTATTATCGGGATTATTGTGCTCACACTTAGGCGAAAGCGCCTCAAAGTGTGGAAACAACAAGCACATCAACAAGCGTTCTCACAGCAGGCGGTCCAGTACGGTGAACATCAGCATGGTCTGAGCCAGCAATCGTTTAATCCGTACGGGACCAACGGTCATTCAAACAACCACCAAGGTCAGCCATAACGTTAGAGGATCTGGTTGTAGATATTCTCGGCGACCTTGTGAATGTCGCTTACGTAGCTGTCGTGCTGGTTCTTTTGCTGGCCATTTACTCCATCTTTAGGTTGCAGATCCGCAATTGGTGCGTGCGCGTTTTGTGCGCGCACCGGCATGGAAGCCATTTCTGGAATATGCCCTAGCAGGTAGTTGCCTTGTTTCGCGCCGAGACTATCTGCAATTGTGTTGGCGGCAGTGCCGAATTTATCGCGAAATAATTCGTAGGCACCAACAAGAATTTCCTGGCCGTCTTTTTTCTTCTTCTTGTATTCCTGGGTGGTGTAACCAAGGTACCTCAGGTTACGGCCGTCATGACCATGAAGGCGAAGTTTACGGACCTTTTCATCGATTTCGGTTGCGTACCGTGCCCAGTTGCTCTTATTCGTCTTAACCATTTCGCTGTATTCGACTGTCCATTCGGTAAACCAGCGCGACAGATTGCCGAATGCGTGGTAGCTAAACAGGTCAGTGAAAGTAGGGGTCACAAATGCATCGCAGCCGAGAAGCACGGTGCGGTTGAAGGGGTCGAGGCTGGGCCTGACGGCGAAAAACACGACGTCGTACAGGTTGGCGTCTTCGAGTGCCGTGGCGTGTTGACCAGCCCAATGCACGCGGCGGAAACCGCCAGTTTTGCCGCTCAGAGCGTTAAACCACGCCTCATTCATCACGTCCTCAATTTGGGAAAGCATGGGGTGAACAGCGAGGACATTGACACAGAAGCGCTCTGAGCGGAACGGCGTAATGCTGGCGTTGATCGTGGGTTCGCCTTCGCGCAGTGGTACGAACAGGGAGTACACCGTTTTATTGAGCGACGAACGCACTGCAGCGTCAACGTTATCGGCGCTGCCGTAGATTTCTTCGCATTGGTCAGTTGCGAGCATTAACTGGGTGGCATTGCATTGGGGGTCGCAGTCAACGTAGAGTACTCGCTCGCCTCGTTGAGCAAAATAGTGGGCCACGTTTGTTGAAATCGTGGTTTTGCCCACGCCGCTTTTGTTGTTAAAAAGCCGATGATTCGAATGTGTTTTCTCATGTTGAATGTCTCTGATGGCCACCACAAGTTTTTTGAAAACCTGTCGTGCATAAGATTAAAAAATGTTTGAATAGTGTCACTTTGTTGAGGAGACCATAGCCCCTGCCGAGGGCAAGATTCGCAGATACTTTCGATATTTATGCAGCTAGTTCTATTGTGTTGAGCGCGGTGCGGGGGTAGTGCTGGTACCCTTGCAAGTCGCGCCAGCAACGCCGAGCGACACAATAAAACTGCTGGCATCAACAACTCGATACCAGCAGTTTTGCCTTGTATCCAGGGACGGGCCCGAACGGTTATTTTGTTGTTGCCACCGATTCAAGGTAGCTATTGAAGATTTCCTTCACCCGATGTTCGAGTTGTTCATCGTTCAATGTGTCGAAGTCGATGATCTCGGCCCATCGTCCGAAGTGGATCATTACACCATTGAGATTTTCCACACGAGAATATGGGTTATTCGCGTATTCAGAGAATCGTGAAATGTGTTCTTTGGCGATTGCTTGTGCGACGCGTGGATTGCCGCCAAAGGTTGTGCGGTCGAGGATTGCAGCGCATTCATTGTCGCCAAGCACCGCATTGATATCAGAACCAAACGTGAATGCACGCCACCAGGCGCGGCGGAAAATATTGCGGCGAGTTTTCCCGAGCCAGGCGTCGTATTCTGGATTGCGGGACTTGTTAGGGTAGCGCCACTTCGCGACGTCGGGAAGCAACACGAGGGTGAAATAGTTCCACACCAATTCATCCGCTGCCTGAGTTGGAAGAAGGAACATGTTTTCGTAAAGGTAGTTGCCGACTTCGTAGTCGAACACACCCATGGATTGTTTGTCGCCGCCTTTGGGGTAACCATGCTTGTGGGCGATCTGACGAACGCCGTCCCGTAGCGTAATCAAGTACTCGTCCGGTACGGGATTGGAGCAGATGCCGTCGTAGTGGGCGAGGGGGTGCGAGACGTCGTTATTCTCCTGCAGCCGAGCGATCGACTTGGAGATAGTTTGGCGCGCTAGTTCGATTGCGTGCGGGCGGTCAAGAAGCTTGTAGTAGAGGAAATTTTCGGCAGGTTTGTTCATTTTTTGCTCTTCTGGGAGTTGAAGAAATGTGCCTGGATCCGGGCGTGAATTTCGCCGGGGGTTTGTTCGTAAATGTTTTTGGTCTCTTGGAGGCTTTGCTCACCGAAAATGGCGGTGTGAATAGACACTAGTTTTTCGGCCAGCGTTCCCGGCTTGGTGATCTCTGGGTCCAATTCGTCTGGATCGAACAGCAGGGTGTGAACGATCAGTTGGCCAACAACATCGGAATTCAAGAATGCTCGGAAGTCTTGGCTGTCCAAGGATCGAGGATCTGCAAGATAGTTTTCTACACGGGGGTGCTGGTTATTCAGCAACAGGCGAATTGCGGCGCTGGCGTGGCGGTGCAAATGCCTATCAACTTCCAGTTTCCACATTGCGTTTGTAGGTTCGATGCGGGATTCTTTGAAGTTGAGTGCGCTCAGTGGGAATTGCGTCTCTGGGCTATCAAGGTTGACGGAGACGGTTGCTTCCCACAGCCTGCAACCTGGGTATTTTGGAGCCAGTGTTGGCTCGTTCGCCCGGGGATTTTCCAACAACACCACCGAGACACGGAAGCTTACGGTGCCGCCGAGCTCAGTGCCGGGGAGCTGAACTTTGAGGGTTTGCTTGCCATCAACTACTTCTTGTGTTTCGGTGGCAGCATGGCGGCCGGTCTTTGAAGACTTCCAGACGATCGCTGCACCAATGCGCGCTGCAGGTGTATCAGTGAGTGGGTCTTCATCGGGCAAGCCGGCTTCTTTCAGCACCCGGGGCAGATCAACGTTGATGGTGATGGTTGCCTCGACGGGGGTTTCATACGTCCACGTGCTTTCGGAACCGTCGTCTGTGTATGCGACGGGTTCGCCATCGACAAGGATTTCGTAATCAACAAGCCGAATTGATTCTGCCGAAGGCCGGCGGAATCCTAGGCTGATGCGGTTTGCCATTAGTCTTCCTCCTGCTCATCGCGTCGCAGTGGTGCAGCGTTCACTTCAGCGGCGATATTGAGCATGATCGCAGTGTTGTCTGGTTGCAATAAGGCAATATAGCCTTCCCAGGAGTCTTCAATAATTTGCACATCGGTGATCTCAGGGGCATCACCTTTGGCTGCCAGCGATTCCCAATCCAACGTTGGATCATATGGATCAATCCAACCGAGCGGGGTTGCCAGCGCAACACCTTCCTCAGTGTGGGTGTAGCGCTTGCCGTCTACCACGGATACTGGGCGAATCTTGAGTGAGGCGCCGTGTTTTGCGGCTGCTTTGCTGAGCTTGGCGTTCACTTTAAACACCGCTACAACGCCGCTCGTTGTGGCTTCCATTGTTTCGAAGGTAGACGATGTGGCGATACCCGCCCGAGGTGTCTTTTTCACTGAACGTGCGTTCGCTTGCGGTGACTTTACCTGCGGCGTGCGGGAGCCAGCGCCGTCGCCAAGAATTTTGCCAAGGTCTTGGGAGAGTTTCACCACAGCTGGGCTAGATACAGAGCGTGCAACTTTAATAGTGCTTGGGGCGAGCTCTTTGATGTAGCCACGCAGGCGATCGAACGCAACTTTGACTGGGTTGGTGCGGCGTGGGGTATTTTTGCCTTCTTGGAAATATCGGGGGTCGGAAAGATCAACCGTCTTCGGGTTCCACTCGTCGTGCGCGGGAGGCTCGCTCGCTGCAAACACACCGTCGAGTTTCGACGCCGCGACAAACACACCACCGTAACCAGAGCCAACGGCGCCTTTTGGCCCGGCCCAATAATCAACGACCATCCTAGGGCCACGCATCAGCGCAATATGGCGGTCATACACTTGGTCGGTTGTGGTGCTCTTTTCCGGTATGCGGGACAGCCGATACAAGCACAATTTGCCTAAAAATTCGGCGGGCCGTTTCGAGGCGATATCGCGCATGCGATAGCGAGAAGACCCGGTCCATTCATCAATGAGTTCGTGGAACTCTGGTTCAGGATGTTTGACTAATTCCTTATACGCCCGCACGATGTGCGTTAGGCCGGGATCATCCGTGGGGTTTGGGATCGTCACGGCTGTGCCACGATCCGAAACGAAGAACCGAATCGGATCCATGTTCTTATGCTGCACAACCATGTGGGGCCAAGCCCATTTCGTCAATGATTTTGCAATATTGTCCATGCAATACGCAGCGAGAGCGTTGTCATCCAAATCTGAATCAGCCGGTGCCTCAAAGGCAGGATCAAGAACGGCGATAGATGTGCCGGTGGGTTGGTGCTCGCTGAAGTACCGGTCCATGCCAAACGCAGCAGCGAGGGCATCAGCTTCTTCACCGGTGAACGGCTCTGCAAAGTCGTTCCCAGAGATACCGTCGGCCTGCACTCCCCACCAGTGGCGGCCCGTGAAATTCAGTTCATCAATATGGAAAGCTTCGCTGATCGCCATTGCGATGAAACGGTTTACCCGTTTGCCTTCCTCATTGCGAGTGCGGGTGTACACCAACACGGTATTAATCTTGCTGGCGTCAAAGAACACGCCTTTACCGAATCCGTATGTACCACCACCGACAGCCTTATCGGAGCTTCGGCCAATATTTCGAACGAACGAAACGAAATCGTCTTTGCAGTCGACGTAAGTGGCTGCTGATGTAGGACCCTGGAGCCCACAGGTACCACAGTCAGACACGACGATAATTGGGTGGCTGTCTCGTTGTAGGAATTCACCGAGCGAATCTTCAACACCAATCAAATCTTCGCCAAAGAACTCGCGAAGTTGAGTGACGGAATCTTCATTCAAAATGTCATAATCGATAGCAAACGTGACGCCGTCGGTATGGCTGCCAATATCACGTGCGTCCCAGCTATTCTGCAAAGTTTCTCGGGTAAACATTTCCCAACGGTGCAAGTTGGGGCGCCCAAGAGCCTTTTTCGTTGAAGTACCGTACGTGCTTCCGGAATCACCGAAAGGTTCCTTGTGGTGAAAGACGTTAAGCATGTTTTCCTAGTCGTTCCTGTATCCCGGGATTTCGGAGGGGGAGGAGAGGTCGATGGTGTATGAAATATTTTGGATTCGATCGGATGCGCCTACTCGAATCAAACGGGGAAACTCATTAGTTATATCAAATGTGTGTTGTTCACAGAATCGATAACGCTTGAATTCCTCCCGGAGATTTTCAGCATGTGAGTATCCTATTTCTACGAGCTGGCTTAAAAACTCAGGCCCCGAGACATGCGGATTATTCACAATCCGATCCACGATGTCTGGCAGGTGTACAGATCCCGTCGGGGTCGCTTCGTATTTTCGCACAACGAGCCGAAGTGGTATGTCATTGGCTGGTTCTAATTGGGTATCGCCGTGGACTGTAATGAATAACCCATTTTTCTGTAACGTGCACTTACATTCGATACTAATGTCGTCGAAACTGAAATCGTGTCGAGCTTTATCTGGGCCAGTCCATCGAAGGAATGCTATTTCACCCCGCTCTTCCAAAAGCTGTTCGAGGATTTCTAATTCGGCGATGAGGCCTACTTCCTCCTCGGGTGAAAGTATCTTGGGGCCAGCCGCCGAGAATAAATGGCGCCAGCGCTTCAGTAATGCTGAAGCAGTGAGTGCGGCCTGTTCTGGTTGTTCTACCGATTTTTCCAAAAAATCATCGCAGAAAACTTCGAAAACATTTCTTAATTCGGGCTGCTTGAGAGTGAGCAGCGCGCACGGACGATCGCGAAACATGTCACGCGATAACGTCAGGCTGAAACTGCGATTATCTTGTGCGAACTTATTTGCTACTTCATCATCCATTGGGATTTGCAGGCCGATGGCACGTTCGTCACTGATAAAGGCTGAGATACGACCAGCAGATCCGAGCACCCCGGTGGGAATAATCAACCGTGCATACGGAGATTTCTCACCGGAAGCTGCTCGCCGGAACAGCGACTGAAACAGTTCCTTGGTAGGGATAGGTTTAGGCTCGGTCACCTGATTCATCCTCGAGTTTCTTGCCGTCGTTGTCTTCGGCAATAGCGTACTCTTCGTCCATGGCCTCGTAGGCTTCTTTAACTCCAGCGACTGGCTCGATCGCTGTAGTGTATTTCACACCTGAACTTGGGTTCGCTGATGTTGGGAAGAACATTGCAACGCCAATAATGTCATCAGCCGCGTCGAGATCGACGCTCTTCGGTTTGATGCTAGCCAAGGGCGACGTTGGCTTGTAATCGCCAGCGTGAGCGGGGGCTTTAGAATCTTTGTCGATGACGTAGATCGCAAGATGAGCGGTGCCCACACCCGCGTGGGTGTCGTGTGCGCTTCGGATAAGACCTTCTAAGTTCGTTTGGTTTTTCTTTGCCGCAGCAACAACGTCGGCGATAATGCTGTGTCTCGTCTCATTATCAACTGGGAGGTCGTTCAGGCGATGCAGCGGTGGAGCCAGCGCTCGAATGCGGGCCTCAGCAGAATCACCGTTATCAAACTTCGCGCGGCGAACCTTGTGGATATGTAGTCCGGGACCAATTTCGCGGGTTCCTTGAGCTTCATTGGCAAGGCCGAAAAACGAAATATTCCAATTCCTCAGGGTGTTTGCTCGCGTTTCATCTTCGATATAGCGCTGGACGAGTGGTTTCCTGGCATCACCATTCTGGGGGCTTTCCATAAACTCGTAGTTTGAGAGGAAATCGAGCACTAAATCAGTGGGTACATTTCGGAACACCGTGGTCCCATTGTCGAGCACATCTTTGGTGAGGTCTTCTCGTTGCAGGGATTCAACAAGATCCCAGGTTGCATCAAGATTATTTTGGAGCCATTGAGGGTCGCCGGACTTGAAGCGAACTGTTTGCACTTTTTGCCCGGAAAAGCTTGCTACTACGTCGATGGATTCCTGCATTTTGGCCCGGGCGGTGATCATCATTGCGGGGTGCTTGCGGATTTTTGCTTGCACCTCGATGGGGGTGTACTGCTCGCGCGCATACACCCCGAGCTCTTGCCGTAAGTCAGCTTCTACAAGCGCTAAGTCGCGGAACCATCCTGCAAGTTCGGCAGGCATCCAGATCCTTGGGAGGTCTTGGTATCCGTTGCGGAATCCGAACCAGCGGCCCATTTGAAGGAGCGTGTCAAAGGCGCTGGCTTGGCGAACGAAATATGAGGAGATCAAACCCTCGAGGGTTAATCCACGAGACAGAGTGTTGCCGCCGATGGCGATCACTGTTTCAGGTTGATCGTCATGATAGATGAGGCGATCATCAGATTCTGCGTTATCAACAATGACGCGGATTTTATTTAAGACCTCTGGAATAACCGGCCTGATTTCTTCGAAGCTCACTGGCTGCAAATCGAAGTCGCTGGCGGGGACTGCCTCAAGTTCACTGTTCCACTGATGATGCCAGGTGTATGGAATCGTGTCAGCGGTGATGGTGTGCTTGAGTTTTTGAATCTCCTCGCCAACAAGCATTTCCAAATTCAAATGATGCTCGGTCAGCATGGAGGTATGGATCAGCATTGAAGAATGCTTGTTGGTGTGTCCTCGCACCCATCGTGCGGCGGTGGCCATCACAAACCAGCGAATAGCATCCTGAAGCCCGAACCCGATTTTGGCTGTCCAACCTTGTGAATCTTTGCGAGACGTCGGTGGTTTAATGTCTGCAACTTCACTGTCTGCGATAATGCGGATCATGTCGTAGCCGTCACCGTGCGTATCGGAGCGTTCTTCACCGTCCAAGGGTTCTCGGCCAAACAGCGCTTCCGCACCGAAATACCCTTCAGGTTCGGGGAGTACATGGATAAAGTTTGACGGGTACAGGTCGTCGGTTTTATTGGGGTTGATCAGTACGTTCGCGAATGGAGTAGCGGTATAGCCAATATAAACGGTTTTATTGCGGTGGAGGATATCGCTGATCTGTTGGTTGATTGCTGAACGACGTCCCTTCGCGCGCGGTGAGACATCAATGCTCGCTTGGTCAGCTTCATCATCGATGACCAGGATTGGGCATGATTCGCCGAGGATACCGGCTTGGTTAATCCAGTTGTTGAGCGCTTTTAATCGTGTGGTGTTCTTTTTTACAACGGCGATAAAACGAGTATCAGTGTCTCTGAGCCGCTGCGGATTATTGTCGCCTGAAAAATCACTGTCGATTGTGGTGAGGCGGTGCCATTTGCCGTAATCATTAAGGATGAGTTGCTGTTCTAGTCGGGCTTGGGTTTGAACGCGAAGGTTTTCGGTCATTCCTGTCAGCACAATGATGAGGCGGTACCCAACATCGGCTGCTTTGGCGATCACTGACATGAAGTTGGTGGTTTTGCCGCTCTGAACATAGCCGACGACCAAGCCTTTGAGATTAAACGACTCCGGCCCGTTTGCTTGGCGTAACGATTGAATGACTGCGGTGGACGCGTGGTCCACAGAATCGACGGCGCTACCAATTGCGTCAGCAATGTTATTGCGCACTGGCGGCCAATAAGTATCAATATTGAGATCGGGACCGGCGTACCACGATTCAACATCGTTGCTGTCGTAGATTGCCGTGATGTATTGGTCAATATCCCCGTTGGGCCCGTGCTCATTCAGCATTTTTCGAACAAGTGCTTCAGCTGCGGATAGCTTGGGATTTCGACCGTAAATACGTTCGAGACGGCGAGTTGCGGCATCAACGGTTAAACCACCTCTGATAAACAGTTGAAGATCTTCGCAGTATTCTCGCAACTCCTCATCATTGAGTAGTTCAGTATCAGTTGTCATCCGAAGTTTCCTTCACATCCCCAAGAGAATCGTTGAATTGGTGTATCTATTTAAAGATCAACTTAGATTATCCTTAGCTGTAGTTTGTAGGGCGCATAAAGGAAAAATGTCCTAAAAGCCCTTGATAAATCTACCCACGGTCGTACCCCCACATGTTGAACTTGTGCGCAATCCTGGGTTGCTGGGCGTCGATAAGCATCGGTGTTGTGGGTGAAGTGGCCTTTCGCCTTTTTGTGCGCAGTTAGGATGCTGGTCACACTGGTTTTACGATTAGTTGTGCAATAGCGTAACGTGGACGTGCAATGAGCATTACCGATAACGTCACCGGCGGCGTAGAAGAGCCGGACAACGTCATTTCGTCGGAATCTCAGGAAACTTCGCAGGATGGGGCAGTGGACACTGCCGAAGACATCAGGGATGCGAATACTTCTGAGGACACCGGCTCCACGCAAGGTTTCGAAAACCTGGGTCTTCCCTCGGAAGTTCTTTCCGCAATCCAGAAGGTGGGCTTCGAAACTCCGTCCCCTATCCAATCTCAAACTATCCCCGTGCTAATGCAGGGCCGCGATGTCGTTGGTTTGGCGCAAACAGGCACCGGTAAAACTGCCGCGTTTGCCCTCCCAATTCTCGCGCGTATCGACGCCTCTGTGCGCGCCCCGCAAGCTCTCGTGCTTGCCCCCACACGTGAACTTGCCCTGCAAGTAGCGGACTCCTTCCAAGCATTCGCGGACCACCTTGGGCGGTTAAACGTACTGCCGATCTACGGTGGTCAGGCTTACGGTATTCAACTATCTGGTTTACGTCGTGGTGCCCATATTGTGGTGGGAACACCTGGACGAGTGATCGACCATTTGGAGAAAGGCTCCCTGGACATTTCCGGGTTGCGTTTCCTTGTACTTGATGAAGCCGATGAAATGCTGAATATGGGCTTCCAAGAAGACGTCGAACGTATCCTCGAAGATACGCCTGATGTCAAACAAGTGGCCTTGTTCTCTGCAACAATGCCAAACGGTATTCGCCGCCTGTCCAAGCAGTATCTCAATGACCCTGTTGAGATCACGGTGAAAAGCGAAACCCGCACGAATACCAACATCACTCAGCGGTACCTTTCAGTAGCGCACCGCAATAAGCTCGACGCGCTGACCCGCATTCTTGAGGTCACCGAGTTTGAAGCGATGATCATGTTCGTGCGCACCAAGCACGAAACCGAAGAACTTGCCGAGAAGCTGCGTGCTCGCGGATTCTCTGCCGCCGCTATTAACGGCGACATTGCCCAGGCGCAGCGCGAACGTACGGTCGATCAGCTCAAGGATGGTCGATTGGATATTCTCGTGGCTACCGACGTCGCTGCCCGCGGTTTGGACGTTGAACGCATCAGCCATGTGTTGAATTATGACATTCCACACGACACTGAATCCTATGTGCACCGAATTGGTCGTACTGGTCGTGCCGGGCGTTCTGGTGAGGCAATTTTGTTTGTTACTCCGCGTGAGCGTCGCATGCTGCGATCCATCGAGCGAGCAACGAATGCCAAGCTCGTGGAAATGGATTTGCCGACCGTTGATGAAGTCAACGACTCCCGCAAGGCGAAATTTGCTGATGCCATCACGAATTCTTTGGAAGACAGCCAGATTGCTGTGTTCCGTAACCTAGTCAAGGCGTATTCCGAAGAGCACGATGTGCCTTTGGAAGATATTGCTGCAGCTCTGGCAACCCAAGCCCAGGCTGGCGACGAATTCCTGATGAAAGAGCCACCACCTGAGCGACGCCGTGACCGAGACCGTGATCGTCGAG
>JAUMZC010000032.1 GCA_030528295.1 Corynebacterium sp. | reverse complement strand
CTCGAACAGAACCTAAGAACCCGAACACTGCAGCCCTGTGACCAGCCCACATCGTACACAACCGGCCTTGTGCTGCTTATCTGCTGTTCGAACCCGAACCAGTCCCACGCAACCAGACCGGCCCCACAGCACTCGTATAGCTATCACAGCCGCTACAACCCAACACACTTGACCAAAACCATGAAACCCGCTGGCAGACGCCCCAGAATCGAGCAACAATTTGTACCCCAAATACACCAATTCGGGGGTAGCTGTCCAAGGAGCAGTCCGCACGCACTCAACCGGCACCACTTACCCGCATGTCCCACCAACCCAACGTGCCAAGCACACGACCACATCCATGCCCCAGCGCCGCCACATCCCACCACGCCCAGATATCTTGCGCACAAGCATTGACCTGCGGGTTGTCGCCGAAAACACCATGTTGTGCCCAATTGGTGTACAAAGCGACACCGAACCCGCTCTGGAGCAGAAGTTTTGTCGCCAAATACACCAATTGTGCACTACATGGTGTAAAAAGCGACACTGTATATACATGTATCAGCATCTGCGGCGCACAACACCTTCCATCGGCCCAGCCCCCACCCCCGCACCCACCTTTTCCTGGCGTTTTAGTGCAACGAGTGCACTTTAAGCCAAGTCAAATATGGAAGTATCACCAACGTCAACCTAGCTCCCCGCCGCCGCACCCCGCACCCACCTGCAGCGTTCCGCCCCACCGGCATGCGCGACGTCGACAAGCCTTGAATTGCACAATCCTTGACTTGCGCAGGGTCACCGCAAACTTCAATTGACACACAACAAAATCAAATATTGAAGTACCCAACCCCCAGCGCGCCGAGCCCAGAACGCCAACCCCCCAACACTCCCCTAAACACAAGCACCGGCAAAACCCTGCCGCGGCGCTGAAAAGCAACGCCCCCAAACACCAACGCCTTCCAAAAGCAGTCATGCCCGTACCGCAGGCGCACAAGCGTTCAAAGCGCCGGTATAGGCAGATCTAAAATCGGAGGCTTATTTGCGGAAAGCTTGCGCCACGTACCGGAATATGCAGCCGGAGCGTCCCCGTCCGCGCAATCCCGGCGAATCAGAGCCCCTTAATGTGAAGCCGAAAACTCATTCGACTTCGAGGCTGAGGATGTCTTCGATTGTTTCGCGTCGCACCATGAGTTTTGCTACGCCATTGCGGACCGTGACCACTGGCGGACGTCCGAACATGTTATATCGGCTGCTCATGGGATAGCAGTATGCTCCGGTCGCGGCGAGCGCAATGAAGTCGCCTGTGCTGATGTCGTCGGGCAGCGGGGCGTCGTCAATCAAAATGTCACCGGCTTCGCAGTGACTGCCGACGACGCGGGTGGCTACGGTTGGGCACGGAGCTTCGTCGTCGCCAGAGAACCGGTTCACGAGACGAGCATCGTATTCAGCCTGGTAGAGCGCGGTTCGAATATTATCGCTCATCCCACCATCAACCGCGATATACCGCCGAGTGACATCATCGGTAACGTGCACATCTTTCACCGTGCCCACTTCGTACACAGTCACCATCGACGGGGCCACGATTGCGCGCCCGGGTTCGACCAATACTTTCGGCACCGCCAAACCAAGATCCTGCGCGCGCGATGCCACTTTATTCCGCAATTCGGCGGCAATTCCAGCGATATCGAGCGGGGCTTGGTCTTCGGTGTATGGCACGCCGTATCCGCCACCAAGATCTAAGATCCCAAGATCGGCGGACGCAGCTGACGGAAGCTCTGCATGCAGGCGTGCCCATAATCCGAGTACACGTTCGGCCGCTAACGAGAACCCTTCAGCGTCGAACACCTGTGATCCGACGTGGCAATGCAGTCCCACCAAGCGGAGGTTTTCGGCCCGTACCGCCGCAACAGCCGCAGCATAGGCTGAGCCCGAAGCCAACGAGAAGCCAAACTTCTGATCTTCGTGAGCTGTCGCAATGAATTCGTGGGTGTGCGCCTCAATACCAGGCTTGACCCGGACAAATACATCTTGTACACGGTCTTCTTGTGCGGCAACTAGGTCAAGTAGTTCGAGTTCTTGCGAAGAATCAATCACCACGTGGCCAACACCTGAAAGGACGCAGGTCCGCAGGAAATCTACGCCTTTATTGTTGCCATGTGCCGTGATGCGTTCCGCCGGGAATCCCGCCGCAAGCGCTACCTGCAACTCGCCGAGAGAAGCGACGTCTAAACATAGCCCCTCCTCATCGACCCAACGAGCGACTGCCTTGGTGAGGAACGCTTTGCCTGCGTAGTGCACATTGTCACCGCCACCAAATGCTGAAGCCATATCGCGGCAGCGCGAACGGAAATCGTCCTCGTCAAAAACAAACACTGGGGTGCCGTATTCCTCGGCGATTTCCGGAAGCGGGACTCCAGCGATGGTCACTACGCCATCTTCTTGACGGCACGCATTCCGTGGCCACACGTTGGCTGGAAGATCATTAAAGTCGCTCATATATTCTCTAAATCTGGGACAAACTACATGCGTTCAGGCGCAGAAACACCAACCAACCCGAGCGCATTCGCCAAGGTTTGTCGGGTGGCATTCGCCAGTGACAGGCGTGCCGCATGCAGCGGAGTCGCCTGCTCATCACGCCGGGGCAAAATAACGCAATTATCGTAGAACCGGTGGAAGGTACCAGCAAGTTCCTCAGCGTAACGCGCAATTCGGTGCGGTTCCCGCAATTCTGCCGCCGCTTGAACCACAGCAGGAAACTCACCGAGGGTCCGGATCAGATCACCTTCACGCTCATGCGTCAGCAGCGCAAAATCCGCACCTTCAGTGGTCACACCAGCCTCGGCTGCCTTCCGCGCGAGCGAGCACAACCGGGCGTGACCATACTGAACGTAGTACACGGGATTATCGTTTGATTGCTTCGCCCAGAGATCAATATCAATGTCTAAGGAAGAATCCACGGACGACCGAATCAGTGCGTACCGGGCAGCGTCTACACCTAACGCCTCAACAAGGTCTTCGAGTGTGATCACGGTGCCAGCGCGCTTGGACATTTTCTTGACTTCCCCATTGGAAAGCAGATTGACCATTTGGCCGATCATGACTTCAACCTGGCTGGGGTCATGACCAAGTGCAGCAGCAGCTGCTTTGAGGCGAGCGATGTACCCGTGGTGATCAGCACCAAGCATATAAATACAAAGGTTATGGCCGCGCTGGATCTTGTCCTCAATATAGGCAATGTCACCGGCAATATAGGCTGCATTGCCGTCAGATTTAATCACCACACGGTCTTTATCGTCGCCAAAATCGGTGGATTTTAACCACCAAGCACCGTCGGCAAAGTATAGGCTCCCGCTTGTTTTCAGCCGTTCAACAGCGTGTTCTACAGCACCGGATTCAAACAAACTGTTTTCATGGAAAAACACATCAAAATCAGTGTGGAATTCATGCAACGACTGCTTAATCTGCTCAAACATCATTTCCACACCAAGACGCCGGAATGTTTCCTGCATCTCCGCCGGCTCTTGGTCAAGTACATCTGGTTGTTGTTCCACTACCGATGCCGCAATGTCTTGAATATAGGCGCCCCCATAACCATCTTCTGGTGTCGGCTGCCCAAGTGCGGCAGCAACAAGCGAACTCGAGAAGCGATCTATCTGCGTACCGTGATCATTGAAATAGTATTCGCGGGTGACTTTTGCGCCGGTCGCCGCAAGAATGCGTGCCAATGAATCACCAACGGCTGCCCACCGAGTTCCACCTAAGTGAATGGGTCCTGTTGGGTTTGCAGAAACAAACTCTAGGTTGACGGCTACATCACTATTGGAATCAGAGTGCCCGTATTGCTCCCCTGCAGCGAGGATTTTGGCCACAACTTCACCTTGAGCTGCAGCAGCAAGGCGCAGATTAATAAAACCCGGGCCCGCGACGTCGGCACTTTCAATGGCGTTATCGCTTTCCAATTCGGCGACAAGCAGCCCGGCAAGCTCTCGCGGATTCATGCCTGCTTTTTTAGCCACCTGCAATGCGAGGTTTGTCGCGTAGTCCCCATGTTCAGGGTTGCGCGGTCGCTCAACAACAACCTGCTCCGGCAAAAGCGCCTCATCAAGATTGTTGGCGCGAAACACCCGTTGCGCGGCACTACGGATACATTTGGCTAATTCTGCAGGAGTCACGGGTGCAGATTCTAGCGGACACAACGCTTAACACAGGAAACGCGAGTTGTTTCGTGGGTGGGTTCAGCATGGCACACCGTTCAGCTTCAACTGAAGTTTGAAGGAGTTTTCCCTTATGTTTCATCGCACTCATTGGCTGATACTCCTCAACACAACCCCAAATTTAGTGATTTTCATCACATTTAGATAAGTGTTGATCTATGTTTATGTAGCAGGTTGTTATCCCAGGCTTTCAAGCCCTATTTTTCAAGCGGCATCCACCTGCAACAACACAACCAAAGCACTGGTGATAACAATTTACGAAACGCTTTTGTTGCGGAATAACCGCAGGTTAGGGCCACCTTATTAAGACCATCGCACGTCGCAGCATCGGTAATATCAGCACTAACAAGCGTGAAATTGGTATCATCTTTTCCGCGCTTCACCCATAATGCCCCAACAACCGTGAGGAGCAACCGTGCGTGTAGCTCTATTTTCCACTTGTATCGGTGACACAATGTTTCCGGATGTGGTCAAGGCCACCGCTATTATTCTCTCCCGCCTCGGTCACGAAGTTGTGTTTCCGCCCGAACAAACTTGCTGTGGCCAGATGCACGTTAATACCGGCTATCAGCGGCAAGCGATTCCACAAATTCGAAATTACGTAGATGCGTTTTCTGATCCATCCATCGACTGCGTAGTGGCACCGTCAGGCTCGTGCACAGGCGCTGTTCGTGAACAACACGAGCATGTAGCTTCACGATATGGAAATAGTGCGCTTGTCGACGGCGCGCGCAAGACCGCTGCGAAAACCTACGACCTCAGCGAATTCTTGATCGATATTGCAGGTGTCGATAATGTGGGCGCATTTTTCCCACACCGTGTTACATACCACTCCACCTGCCACTCGTTGCGTTTCCTCAAAGTCGGCGACCGGCCGTTGAGGCTCCTCCGCAATGTTGAAGGAATTGATTTAGTAGAACTGCCACACGCAGATGAATGCTGTGGCTTCGGCGGCACCTTCTCCGTGAAAAATGCTGAAACCTCTGCCGCGATGGTTCACGATAAAGTACGCAACATCCGCGACACCCAAGCTGAATACGTCACCGCTGGCGACGCCTCCTGCCTCATGAACATTGGCGGCTCACTATCCCGCCAGCATGCTGGTGTTCGCGCCATTCACATGGCCGAAATTCTTGCTTCCACAAAGGCACACCCCTGGTCGCCTGAATCCGCCATCTACACCAAGGAGGTCATGCTGTGACCATTTCACTAGGCACCCCAGCCATGCCGCCACGCGCATCCAAAGAGGTGGGTAATCTCCGCGGCACCCGTTCCTTCCAAGCAGCTGCACACGAAGACCTCTACAAGGCGACACAGCGCCGCAACCTGCACAAAGCAACCCATACAATCCGCGGCAAGCGCGCGGCCGTCATCAATGAAATCGATGACTGGCAGGACCTCCGCGAAGCAGGTTCCGGCATCAAACGCGATGTGATGGCACGCATGCCGGAACTCCTGGAACAATTAGAGGCCTCCGTAACCGCTCGCGGCGGCCATGTTCACTGGGCTCGCGACGCTAAAGAAGCTGGCGAAATTGTCACCCGGCTCGTTCAAGCTACCGGCGAGACAAACGTGGTGAAGATTAAGTCCATGGCCACCATGGAAATCGGCCTCAACGAACAGCTCAAGGCCGCTGGCATTTCCGCTCGCGAGACTGACCTCGCCGAGTTGATTGTGCAGCTAGGGCACGATAAGCCGTCCCACATTCTGGTTCCTGCGATCCACCGTAACCGTGCTGAGATTCGCGACATCTTCATCAAAGAAATGCCGCACACTGATGAATCCTTGTCCACGGAACCAGCAGAGCTAGCGGAATCCGCACGCATCTTCCTCCGCGAACAATTTATGCGCGCCAAGGTGGCGATCTCAGGCGCAAACTTTGGCGTCGCCGAAACTGGCACCATCGCCATTGTGGAATCTGAGGGCAACGGCCGCATGTGCTTGACGCTGCCGGAAACCCTTATTTCGGTCATGGGCATTGAAAAACTACTGCCTACGTTCCAAGATTTTGAAGTGTTCTTGCAGCTCCTACCACGCTCGTCCACTGGTGAGCGCATGAATCCCTATACGTCTCTATGGTCCGGTGTTACTGAAGGTGACGGCCCGGAAAACTTCCATCTCGTGTTGGTGGACAATGGCCGTACCGCCGCCCTTACCGATGAGATCGGCCGCGAAGCGTTGAAGTGTATTCGCTGCTCGGCATGCCTCAATGTCTGCCCAGTGTACGAACGTGCAGGCGGACACGCGTATGGATCCACCTACCCTGGCCCCATTGGCGCAATTCTCACCCCACAGCTCACCGGCATTGAATCCTCGCACGATCCAAATGCTTCGTTGCCATACGCCTCCTCTTTGTGTGGCGCCTGCTTCGAAGTGTGCCCAGTGAAGATCGACATCCCATCAGCACTGCTTGAGCTACGTCACCAGAAGATCGAACATCACAAGCCAAAGATTGAAGGCGTGCTGATGAATATGGTCGGCCTGGCGTTTAACCACAATAAGCTCTGGAATTTGGCCACCAAGATGGTGCCGCTGGGTCGAATCCTCGGCGGACGAAAGAAGAAGATCACGCACCTGCCGAGCTTCCTCGCAGGCTGGACAGATGTACGCGACACTGCGGTTCCTCCAAAGAAATCCTTCCGCCAGTGGTTTAACTCTGAGGAAGCCCAGCAACTACTCGCTCAAGCCCGTGCAGAAGGTATTCCCGGCGCAGCCAAGAAAGAGACCAAGTAAATGACCAGCACAGACATCACCCATGATGCTCGTAACGCTGCAGCGAAAAAAGAGATCCTTGATCGCATTAAAAGCGCTCATCGGCTTGCCAAAACCCCTGCAGGCAGTTACCCAGTCACTCGCAACTATCACGTCGATTACAAGTTTGACTACCCGGAGCTGAAGGAAACGCTGATCGATCGTTTGCTCGACTACAAAGCGATCGTCAAAGAATCCTCCGAAAAAGCACTCGGCGCAACAATCGTGGAGTTGCTGGAAGAGGGCGGCGCGAAAGACGTACGGTATGCCGAAGGCCTCGACCCGATGCTGTTCGACGGTTTTTCCGGTTCCGCAACCCCCGACGACCGCTCAACCGACCCTCGGCTCCTTGACGCGGTCGACGTTGTGGTGACGGATTCACACGTCACCAGCGCCCAAACCGGCACGATTTGCTTGGAATCCAACCCCACGAACGGCCGCCGCGCACTCACACTGGTGCCCGATTGCCATATCTGCATTGTGCGGAAAGATTCGATTGTGTACGGCGTCCCGGAAATGGTTGAGCGCCTTGACCGGGCACTGCCAATTACAATGATCTCTGGCCCTTCCGCAACATCAGATATCGAACTCAATCGCGTTGAAGGTGTCCACGGGCCACGAACACTCATCGTAGTGATCGTGGACTAGCCTGGAGCTTTTCGACGCCCTGGGCGCACCGGGGCGTCGATTAGCATCCTGCGCCCAGGAATGCTAGAGTTTTCCTGGTCAGCCTCCGTAGCTCAGGGGATAGAGCACTGGTTTCCGGTACCAGCGGTCGCACGTTCGAATCGTGTCGGGGGCACAACATAACAACCCTCACATTGCCATCGTATTGCTAGGCAACGTGAGGGTTTTGCGTATCACAGGACAAGAAAGACGGCCATTACTCCGGCATGATCAGCCAAGCCACCAGATAAATCACAAATTGTGGGCCAGGCAGCAGGAACGATAACACGAATAACAATCGAACAAGGGCGGAATTCCAACCATATGTCTCGGCAATACCGCCAAGCACGCCAGCAACATATCGATCTGTGGAACTACGGCGCAATTCGCGTTGAACTAACGGGGCGTTCATAATGCTTCAAACTCCTTCTATGGCAGACAATGTTTTCACTCTCTATTATCGCCATTGGAGAACATGTTCACATCAGGGTTTACCCCTGTTTTTCCCCTAAGATTCGTTCCAAGGCTGGTTGCAGCATGGCCAGTTCCTCACGGCTGACCTTGTCAAAAAAGAGTTGGCGGACACTCTCAACATGGTCAGGTGCAGCCGATTCAAGACGCCGACGCCCCTCAGCAGTAAGTTCGACGATCACGCCACGACCGTCTTCGGAACACCGGTGTTTTACCACCAATCCTCGACGTTCCATTCGCGTGATTTGGTGTGATGTTCGGCTACGGTCCCAATTCAGGGATGCACACAAGTCACGCAAGCGAGTTTCTTTTTCTTTACTTTCAGAAAGATGCACAAGCACTGCGAACTCTGGCACCGAAATTCCGTGCCCATCTTGGAGAGTGTTGTCCATGCCGCGATTGACGTAGCGGACAGCAGCAAGGAGCAATCTCCACAATTCCTGCTCTTGATCGTTTAGCCATCTTGCGGTTGTCATACTTACCTAGAATAAACGTATTCGCCTCACTAATAAAATTGAAGCCCAAAAATCAATTGCGGCCAAATTGAATCGCGAAGATTTGCAGTAACGAGCTGGAATTCTAAGAAACGAAGTTGACAATTCTTATTTTGGCGACAGATTTCTAGTAGGGTGATTGATATACACAAAACGGGTTACTAAGCTTGCAATATATCGACACTTTCAACTATCTTCATTGCGCCAAAAGGAGAAAACGATGACGTTATTTGACGGAACATATTTCCTGGACCCCACCCACTCCCGAGTAGGTTTTTGGGTACGCCACGCAATGGTAACCAAAATGCGCGGTGAATTTCTCGATTACGAAAGCTATATCACCCTTAGCGACGATTGCAAAGTAGAAGCAATTATTCAAACACCCAGTATTTCAACAAGTAATCCAGATCGCGACTATCACCTGCTCAATGACGACTTTTTTGAGACAGATAAATTCCCGACAATCACATTTTTCTCTACGGATGTATCTTGGGTACATAATTATCGCGCCTCTGTCACTGGCGATCTCACAATTAAAGGTGAAACACATCCAGTGACGTTGGATGTTCATATCATCGGCATCGCGGACGACCCCATGGGCGACACACGTCTCGGTTTCGAGGGATATCTCAAGATCAATCGAACTCACTTCAATATGACATTCAATACCCCCATGGAATCCGGCGGACTCATTCTCGGCGAAGACGTAACCATTGAAATCGAAGGATCCGCGATCCTGCAGGAACCAGGCACGAAAGCCCCTGACCTGCGTGCCAAATTCGCCAAGGATTCCGAAAAAGCCAAGGACAAGAAGGCGAAGAACACCGACAAGCAGGGTGACTCTCCACAGGAAGAAAAGAAGACACCTCCTGCGGAAAGTAAAAGCAAAAAGAACTAATTTTTCAGCTGCTCGATTCGCAGTATTTTCGCACCAACGACCCGTAAATATCGGTTTTGATCACATGTAAGAATGAGCACTTGATGGCGCTGCCCTAGCTTGCTGAAAAGCGTAGACATTAATCCAATTCTCGCAGAATCACTACTGCCAAGAGCGTCATCAATAATAATTGGAACCGCATCGTTTGAGACTAGTTTTGCAATCGCCAATCTGGTTAAAATTGCTAGTTGTTCCTGAGCGCCAGCTGATAAAGCATCAATATTCAGCGGAATATTTTTACTTTCTCGTTGATCTATCTGTAGTTCTTGTGTCAACGTGAAACCCACATCATTGCCAAATACTGGCTTTGCCAAATTCGTGAGCGCATCCATAAATGGCTGAGCATATTTCTCCCGTGCAATATCGCGGTGCCGCAACAATGCGCTGCGCAGCATGTTCACGGCGTCGGCACGCCTCTGAACCGAATCTTTCTGCGATTGTGCGGATTTCCAGGCGGCAACAGCTCGTTCGTATCGCTCGGCGGCCCCTGTCGCTTGCACAATTCGCCCATGCAATTCGGCAAGCGTTTTCTCCGCCATCAATTCATGTTCATTCAAGTGTTTGATTTGAGCTTTCGCACCAGCGAGGATTCGCTGCGCAACGTCGATGTCAAGATCTGCCACCTGGATTTCCTGTAATTTCTGCACAGCTTCGATTCGACGCCGTGTCGCCTCATCGACCCGAGCTTCCAGCACCGCAACAGGAACGGCAGCCTCCAATTGTGCATACTCCTCTTGCAGCCGTGCGAGATGCTCTTCGGTATCAGACACACGTGCGACATGCACCTTCAATGCTGACTGCGTTGCGGAAACATCCAGACCATCAAGTTCCGCCCGAACAACCGTTAATGCTGATTCGGCCTCTTCATAACGCCTCCTCGCCACCGGCACAGCAGCTTCTGCGGTGTGCGCGTCGGGTAAACCACTAAAGTCCTTTTCACTCAGCAGTTCGATGCGAGCATAGAGCTGATGTAGCGATTCCCCGGACGGATGCAGAACCTCCAACCTATGTTCGGAATCCCGCAACTCCCTTTGGAGATTTTCGCATTTTTGTTTGGCTTTATGTACTGCTTCCAAATTCGCACAACCAAGGCGTTGTAAAACTTGATCTAATCGACGCCGCGCCTCAACTACCTCTAATTGCGCAGTATCACCATGAGCCCCAGCGCTCATCGTCACTGTCACTCCCCCGATTACCAACGTTGTTTCGCCAATAACTTCGATCTCGTGGTGGGTTTCAGCAATCTCTACTGCGGTGCCATCGATGAATACTAAAGTAGGATCTGTCGCCCTTAAGCTCACTTTTGCCGCTAATGCAGCCTGTTGAATTTCCGCGCTTCGAAGTGCAAACTGCGCCTGTTCAACACGCGCTACATCAGCTTGCGTGATGATCCTCTTCGGCTGTGCAGCCCGCAAACGAACAACTTCCTGCTCGGCTCGCGCAAGCTTTTCCGCAAGTTCTTTCGCCTGCTGCAATGCGGCAGCATCACGGCACGCTTCCACATCATCCTGCGCTTGTTGCAACGCTGCTGCTGTTTCCCGCGCCGTTTCCTGAGCCTGTAAAAACCGCTCGTAAACCCGAGTTTTTTCCGCCGTCGCTTGCTCGTGCGCCACACGTAATTCTTCAGTGTTGTTGTGTAACTCAACCAATCGTGCGCGCGCCTGTTCTACACCGTCCATAAGGCGTTTGCGTGCGTCCACTTCGCTTTCCGCTAACCGCAATTCCGCCTGCGCCGTTGTCACACTGGCTTGCGCATTATTGATATGTTCTTCGATTGTTTTCGCCTCAGCGTACTGCGACTCCGCCCGCTCAAGTTCCTCCTCAGCTGCTGGACGACGCTCGCGCACCTCCGCAAGTTGCAGCTTCGCCGCCTCATGTCGCTCAACGTATTGTTCGAGTGCCTGAAGTTCCTTTTGGGTCTCCAACATCGTCGCTTCTGCCTTCGCACACCTCGTGTGCGCGACTTTAAGTTCACCTGTTGGGGCACCAGTTTTCAACGTAAAATATCGCGAGTACTCTGCATCAATTCGTTTCATCAGCGCCGAATCATCGGTAGTGTCCGGTGCTTGATTTTCCTCTAACGCTGCAACAAGTGATGGGATACCCACTGCACGAATCCCGGCATCAAGTTTTCCTTGACGCATCAATAGCGCTTCGAACAAATCATTGTCCAAATGTTCGGAAATAATGCCTTCGAGCTTTTGATCGGCTTCAGTGCCAGTATATTGTTCGGCCCGTGGCGATGTAATGCTTAAATGCGCAGATTTTTTCCGCAAATACGTTTTATCAATAGTAAATGTATACGGTCCGATAGTGGCATTCACTTGGATACGCGGACCTACATCTTTACCAACTGGCTGCATCGAGCGAATACCATGAGATTTACTGCTGTGGCGAATATGAAGCACCGTGTGAAGGGCATCTAGGATCGTGGATTTGCCCGCCTCATTATCTCCGGCGATGACAATTACTCCAGATTCCGGGATGTCAGTAAGTTCCAGGTGTTCGATTCCACGAATATTGTCAATCACAATGCTGTGCAGAATCATCGCGCAGACTCCTGAGCAAAACGGAACAGTAAACGAAGTGCGTCAGCGGCGGTCGGGTCGTCGTTCTCCGCCAATAATTCATGCATCGCGGCCTTGGCGTAACCGGCGAGCTCCAGCTCGGTAAGTTCCTCAGCCGTCGGTTCAACCGCCAGCGACGTGAGCCTCCTTCGCTCATACAGCGCAGCGAATATAGGTTCGCGTTCCTCTAAACCTTGTTCGAGTCTCCGCATATCCTCAACTCCCAGCGTGCCCTGCAACGCATACTTCACCACCGTGCGCGATTTTTCTGCATACGCATCCAGGTCCGCAAAGAAGGCATCAATATCCACAGAAGAATTAACGTCATAGCTCACAGCTTCGAATACCCAGCGACCAACCGGGATTTTCTCAACCTGAACCAGATGGTTCTCAATGGTCACAACAATGACATTGCCAGAGTCATTCTCACCACCGCCAGCACTGGCACGATCATGGAAATCAGTGGTTTCTGGACTCCCGGAAAACCATACATTCCCACTACTGCCAACCTGCTCAGTGGAGTGCGTGTCCCCGAGTGCCACGTAATCAATAACCCTATCTACCAGCGCTTGTTCAATAGTCCCAAGATCAATAGTCGCTTCACCACCACGGGATTCAGCCTGCCCATGCCCCACTAAAATCCGAATAGCCCCCTCCTGCTGCGGCGCAAGAGGCGCTAACGCGGCGGCGACGAGATCCCCGGACGGATGTTTACTCAACAACGGTGCTCCAACGAGTTCAACGCCCTCGCGAACGTGCACTGGTTCATTCGAGTCAAGCAAATGAACATTCGGTAATTCCGCAACCTTACGCAACATGCTGTCAGCACTCAACGGATCGTGATTGCCAGGCAGTAGGTATACATCGATCGGCACCTTGCTCAATGCTTCCTTCGCTCGTCCGAAGGTGCGCTGACTCAGGCTATTGTGCTCGAACACATCACCCGCAACAACGATAAATTCGCAACCACGATCTAATGCGATCTCGCCCAGTTTTCGAATAGCCACCAGCCGATCTTCCTCGAATCTCGCCTGCGCCTCTGGACTCAAAAACCACCGGGTCATGCCCAGCTGCCAATCGGAAGTATGAAGAAACGTAACCTTATTCATGGCATTCATCCCTACTACACGCACCTAACAACACGGCACCCAATTCGAATACAATTGCTATTTTGAGTCGGGGTTTTAGGTTCGCGTAAGAAAGTCATACATATCCTCAATATCAGCTACGCCACGCAATTCCTCCACCGAAGTGTAGGAAATACACCGGAGCACACGGCGTAAATCATCAAGATTAGAATCGTCAATAGCGGGTTTTACCTCAGGGTTTGGCAATTCCGGCAATGGTCGACCTTCCCAGAACACCGATGGGTCAGTGGTACTTTTTGCAGCTTCAACCGTGGCATTATGCCTCATTACCGCCTCAAGTTGCTCCATACTGATAGCACGCAAAGCAAACAAGCGTTCAGGTTCAGCCTCGATGAATTCACCGGCTATTTCCGCCACTGCAACCGCATGCTTACACACATATGAGAAATCCGGGCAATCGCATCGAACCATGAGGTCATTCGCTGATTCCGCAACCAAACGGCGAACCAGGGGCTCCGGCAACTGGCCTTGTTTCACCAGCTTTCGTGCTTGTGGAATCGCCGCAATGTCACTGAGTATTTGTGATAGATCATCGGCGTTTCGGCGCGGTAACACCAACGCAACTTCAAATGGTTCGTTTTGCGACCCCGCAACACTGCCAACAATCCGACCCTTGGCAAAGCTCAGCTCAACAACCTTGCCTTTTCGCGCATATGTTTTACCACGAGAAAGGCGCCCAGAATCAGTAAGTTCCGCCAGATAATCGGCGAAAATCCGGGCCGCGAAACACCGCGTATCCGAAGTTACATTCGGCTTCGGCTCTGGTTGGGGAACCTCGCGAACTTTGCCGAAATTCGCGTAAATCACATTGTCTACGACTGTACGTTTATCGCTCATTACTTCGCTCCCCTTCCCCGGTAACTCATGAGTTGCGCCAATTCAGTAGGGCTAAGCTCCGTAATCCAGCCTTCGCCCTGACCAATCACCTGGCCTGCCAACCGCAGTTTACCTTCCAAAATATCCTGGATGGATTCTTCCAACGTACCCACCGAAACCATTTTGTACACGCGAACATCTTTTCGCTGCCCGATACGGTACGCCCGATCGGTTGCCTGGTTTTCCACTGCAGGATTCCACCACCGGTCCATATGCACCACTACGTTCGCAGCGGTGAGGTTCACACCTGTACCACCAGCACGGAGTGAAACGAGCATTATCGACGCCCCGTCTGGTTCGTGGAAGTTGGCAATCATCCGCTGGCGGCCAGCTTGCGGAACCTGACCATGAAGAAATGGAATGTCCTGACCAAATCGATCCGAAAGATACTTCTGAAGCAGCAACCCAAATGCACGATATTGCGTAAACACCAATACGCGTTCGTGTCGTTCCAGTGCTGCATCCAGGATGCGCACCAGTTCTTCGACTTTCCCAGAACGATGCTGGCCACGCATGACTAGGCTGGAATCATCTCCGAGGAAATGGGCCGGGTGATTGCAAATTTGTTTAATCCGAGTAATCGTTGCAAGCACGTGACCTTTGCGCTCAATGTCTTCCTTTGACGCGAGTTGGCCTTCGATATCGTCCACGAGTGCTTTGTAAAGCGCGGCTTGTTCCGCTGTTAGATGTACCCGAATAATATGTTCGTTCTTATCTGGTAGGTCATCGATAATCTTCGGGTCTGTTTTCAACCGCCGCAAGATAAACGGCGCGGTGAGTTGTTTTAACCTCGCGGCCATGTATTCGTCTTCTTCACGTTCGATCGCTTTGGCAAAGTGATTCCTAAAGAACGAAGCGCTTCCAAGGATTCCCGGGTTGCAAAAGTCCATGATGGAGCGTAATTCTGACAATCTGTTTTCTATCGGTGTACCCGTAAGCGCTATCCGTTGTCTCGCGGGTAAACTTCGCGCGCATCGGGCAGCACGAGTCGAGGAGTTCTTAATGTGCTGCGCCTCATCAAGGACGACGTGTTCCCAGTCCACCTTGCCAAGTGTTTCGAATTCACGAGTTAACACCCCATAACTCGTGATCACTACATCCGCTTGGTCGGCTTGCCTGATACATGCTTCGTCTTTGGCGCGTTGCGGACCGTAATGTACAACAACACGGAGGTTTGGGGTGAACCTCGCGGCCTCGTTCGCCCAGTTTCCTACAACAGAGGTTGGGCACACAATCAACACGGGTCGCTCGTTACCGTATTCTTTTTCGATTGCAATCAACGTGAGCACTTGGAGGGTTTTTCCCAGGCCCATGTCATCGGCAAGAATGGCACCAAGGTTCTGGCTGCTCATCCAATATAGCCAATCCACGCCACGCCTCTGATATTCACGCAACTCCGCCCGCACGCCTTGAGGAATCATCATCCGTCGCGGCGCAGGAAGCACTGCCTCTTCTTCAAGACCACCCGTTAATGCAAGGTGCCATTGGCTCCCGGTGTAATCCATTGGCAGCGTTTCTGAATGTGCGATGGCAAGTTCCCGAAGCTCAGCGAGCGTCACTTCACCAAACAACGCATATTGGTTATCAAATTGCCGTTGTATCTCCTCCAATTCTTGTTCTATTTGTTCAATGTCTGTTCGGCCGAGTTTCCGGGCCATTTCTAGCTGTGCTGTGAGTTCATCAAGTTCTTGTTGCAGCCTCGAACGTGCGGTCTTTGATAATTCCTCCATATAGCGAGTGACGTGGCGTAACGAGTCACTATCGGCCATCACCCATTCACCCCGAAGTTTGACCAGTCCAGCCTTTGAGGCGATAAGCTGCTGCATTTCCGCATTGGTGAGTTCAACACCGCCCAAGCTCATCCGCCAATTGAAATCAACCACTTGTTCAAGGCCAACTTTTACCTTCGTCGAGGCTAACGTCGGATCAGCATTCGACTCCATATGGAGTCCAGCATCCACTGAATGCTTCGCCCAGGATTTCGGCAGCATCACTAAGAAACCTGCAGCACGCAGGCGCGGCACATCGTCGGAAAGAAACTCAAGTAGTTCGTCCGTAGTCAGATGCACGTCCCAATCGCCAGCCACATCAGTTTGCGACGCCCCGAGCAGGGTCAAGGTGCTTGTAGCACGCTCACCCAAATGTTGGAGCTGTAGTCGATCATTGCGAATTATTTTCGAAATAAGGCACAGATGGTCATATGCCTCTCGCAACTGCGTAAATACTTCTGGATCAAATTCCAATGGGTTCACTGCTATTGGGCTACCAACCCCCACCCGTGCCCGGACTCGAATGCTCCATATGTCTTCACCCAATTGCTCATCCACAACAGCCGACTCCACAACTACAACAAGTTCGGTTGGCACATGGGATATCGAACGTTTCCATATGTTGATCGCGTTTGCTAGCTTCGCGCTGCCATTCCTTAAGGGTTCGCTGCGAAGTAGCGTGCGGGAGAATTCATGCCACGGCCCATGACGCGGGGCGTCGAGAAGCTCTTGTAATAATAAATTCGCTATCCAATGCGGTAGCTCTTCGGCCATATCTTCGGCAATGCCGGTACCGGAGTTTAATGCCAACACTCCCGGCAGCGCGCTAGTCATGGAAGCGATCCACGTGCGTTCGCCACGACCTTCGGCGAGCTGCCACTGCGGCCACCACTCACCATCGAACCAACGCAAGCGCAGCATTACACGCCCAGCACGAACATATTGTTCAAGTCCGCGATAGAGCCTCACCAACCACATCAAGTCAGGTGCGAGCGTTTCACGCTGGCGTTTTGTAGCTGCTGGAGAGATGCCATCGAAGACTGCGAACTGTCCGAGTATACTGACTGCCTGTTCGGGTGTGTAGACTGCAGTCGGTATCGATAGATCAACGAGTTTGCCCCGCGGCGTCTGCAATTTCATTCGTACTAAATTTCGGAATTGTTTATCGCGCAGAATCGCTTCCACCAATGGCGGGAATGTGCCTCGCGGAACACCTTCTGGAATGACTACTTTATGCCCGTCCACCTGTTCGATCCACAGATGGAGTCCGCTATCGCGCAGCCAAAGACCGTGGAGCAAGTGGGTAACCATGTCTTCTTTTGTACCAAACCACCCCTAACACCCCCATTCGATAAAGATTACCTAATTTTGTAGCCAATTCTTTGTGAGGCAGGATACATTTAGGCTGTTTAAGCCCTTTCACTCACATCAAGACCTCTCAATCAAGGAGGAACGGTTGACGCAGCATACATGGTTCATTGTGGCCATTGTGATTTATATGATGACAATGTTGGCCATTGGTTATTGGAGCTACCGCCAAACGGATGAGTATGACGACTACATGCTTGCCGGCCGTGATCTCAACCCGTTTGTCGCAGCGCTTTCGGCTGGCGCTTCGGACATGTCGGGGTGGCTCCTGATGGGTTTGCCTGGCGCACTCTTTGTCACTGGATTTTCCGAATTGTGGATCGCAATCGGCCTGCTTATTGGATGTTGGGCGAACTGGAAATGGGTAGCGCCGCGCCTTCGCTCGTATACGGAAATTGCCAAGAACTCGCTCACGCTACCGTCGTTTATGGAAAACCGCCTTCATGATCGGTCCCGCGCGCTGCGCATTATTTCCTCGTTAGTGATTCTGGTGTTCTTTACGTTCTATGTGTCTGCTGGCATGGTTTCCGGGGGCAAGTATTTCGAATCAACATTCAATGGTTCGTACATCGATGGCATGCTTATCGTGGCCGCTGTTACGGTGGCCTACACGTTTATTGGTGGCTTCCTCGCTGTGTCGTATACAGACGCAGTGCAGGGCATGATTATGTTCTGCTCACTGATTGTGGTGCCGCTGATGGCTTGGTTCGCGCTCGATGATCCCTCCTCGATCTGGACGTGGGCAGCCTCGAATCCATATGGCCCCCACCCAGAAGGCAACCCAAGCTATTTCTCACTGGTTTCTGGGGTGTCCATCGTGGTCATCATTTCGAACATGGCATGGGGATTGGGCTACTTTGGTCAACCTCACATCATTGTGCGTTTTATGGCACTCCGCAACCCCCAGGAATCTCGCCGAGGGCGCATTATTGGCGTAGCATGGATGTTCTTCTGCATTGCCGGTGCCGCCGCTGTTGCATTGGTGGCCACCGCATTCTTCGGACAAAACGCTGAATACACCGTTACAGACCAAAATAAGTTCGAGACAATTTTCTTGGATATGAGCCGGATCCTGTTCCACCCATTGATCGCTGGTCTTGTCCTCACCGCAGTGTTGGCAGCGATTATGTCCACCATTTCATCTCAGCTGTTGGTTGTGTCTTCTGCCCTGGTGGAAGACCTCTACACCATCGTGATTAAAAAGAAGCCAAGTAACCAGCTGCTGATTAACTTGTCCCGTACCGCTGTGGTGATGGTTGCAATTGTCGCCGCCATGCTTGCGTTGAATCCCAATGATTCAATCCTTGGCCTCGTTGCGTTTGCTTGGGCAGGATTCGGATCCGCATTCGGACCGCTTGTTATCGCCGCGCTGTACTGGCGCAGGCTCAACACCAACGGCGCGATTGCGGGCATGATTACGGGCGCGTTGGTCTCCTTCTTCTGGGGACAATCCGCACTCAGCGACGTCATGTACGAAATCGTCCCTGGTTTCTTCTTTGCGACGCTCGTGATGGTCGGCGTTTCGCTCGCAACGAAACCGCCGTCAGAGGAAATCACCAAGGAGTTCGACGAAGCAGCCGCGCTCGCAAGGTAACCTCCGGATTCTGTTCCTTGGATTGTAAGGAACCAGCATTGTGCCTCACCTCGTCAAACGAGGTATGAGGCACTTTTCTTTGGGACGACTTCTTATTGCCCTCACAATCATTGCCTTCTTTGCCACATGCCGCCCTGACCCAGGACCGAGTATTCCTTTGAAAACGTCATTGCCTCGCATCGGCACGATTCCTCAGCGTGCAAATGTCCTCGGTTATGAACGTAGCGCGTTTGGCCCTGGATGGGCGCGTCTTTCGAACGGATGCACCACCCGCGACGTCGCTCTCCAACATGCGCTGAACGACGCCCCGCCCAATCATTGCCCAGTGCGTAGCGGCACTGGGACCGACCCGTATTCAGGGATGTTGATCGGTGTAACCCAAGGCGCTGACATTGAACTTGACCATGTGTATCCTCTTCGTGCAGCGTGGGACATGGGCGCGCACTCCTGGACTTCACAGCAACGCATTCAATTTGCAAACGATCCTCGCAATTTAATCGTCGCTAGTAAGGAAACAAACCAAGAAAAGTCGGATTCATTACCATCCGAATGGATGCCCCCGGATCCTCAAACACATTGCTGGTACGCACGAAGAGTCGCCGAAGTTGCTGCAACATGGGGACTGCCCCTCACAACAAGCGACGCGAAAACAATGACGAATGCGTGCTTTTTTCGCGAAACTATCACTCTGCCGCTAAGGTAGCCGTTTGACGCTTAATAAGACTTGAAAGGTACCAGCCCCAAGTGGACCAAATCATGCTCATCCTGCACGTTGTTGCAGCTATTCTCTTCCTCGGCCCAGTAACTGTGGCTACTTCCACATTCCAGGTACGTGCGCTTGAAGCCCACAATGGCAACGAACACGCCAAAGGTTCTGCCGCGGTGCTCCACAAAATCAGCAATACCTATGGCTTCCTCTCCATCCTCGTACCCTTGCTCGGGTTTGGTGTGCTGTTTTCAGACATGGCCTTCCTGAAAGAAGGCCGCATGCACGCTTCCATCACCATCTCGATTGTTGCCTGGGCATTGTTGTTCTTCCTCATTCTTCCCCGCCAGAAAAAGATGATGGCTGCGCTTGGCCTCCTTGATAAGGAAGATATGCCGGACAAGCCAGTAGAAATTGCGGACTGGAAGAAAGCTAAAGGCCAGCTCGCAATGTTCAGCGGCATCTTCGCCGCACTCTGGCTGATTGTCGCAGTATTGATGGTTCTGTAATTACCATCAAATTACTATCGGCTATGCCGCGCTCGTTCATGACGCCCAGATGGTTTGGGCTGGGATCCTGGCGGCGGCCATTGTTGTTCTCGCGGCGGCAAATTCGAATGCTGGTGTCGGGAACGCGCTTGTTCAAATCGTGAAGGATAGTGCTGCTTTTCTGCAGCGTGTTGGGTCGGTAATACCACGTCGAATGGTGTCGCGGGTTCGGCAGCCTGGGGATGCTGCTGCGGCGGCACTTGTGGACGCACATCCTGACGTACTTCGAACTGTTGTGGTTCGGTTGGTTGTTTTTCGGGGACCACCGCCCTCGACAAATATTTTGCCAATTCGGATTGGCCACGTTCGAGTGGTCCTTGCCCAACAGCGGCACGCCAGAACACACCAAATGTCATAGCAAATGCAATCTGTGCCAAACACCAGGAAATTGGATACGCCGCCACATTCACGTACGCAAGAAATATAAGATGCAACGTGTAAATAGTGAATGTGATTGACCCGGCGCATTGAAATGGCACAAGCAACTTTGGCATCACCCGGCCTGCGAGTAAGAAAAACGCTAAGGCCAATGCTGCTAAACCACCGGAAAACACCACCGATGCGATGGTATTCAAGTGTGGGCCAGCGGCAACTTGCCACCACAGTGTTGTGGAAGGAACCTCTCCCCCAAGGACCAATGCATCCATGACTTCATTTGGTGTGTATTCGGGGGTTGCCACCACAATGCGATCAAAACCACGGAATGTTTTTAAAAGCAGGTCGGACAGTAACGCAGTGCATACAACGGTGAGCGCACTGTACACCGCGAGTTTTATTTGTATTTCAAGCTTTGTTAAATCTAACCGCCCTAAGGCCATTCCTAGCAAAATAAACGCGATCCATGTAATTGCTGGATACACACCTGTAAACACCATTGTCAGCACAAATGTAATTGGATCGACTGCGGCGTCAATGATATTCACGGAACTCTGCACCTCAAGGACCGATTCAGGCCTGTCAGGATAAGTTCCAAGCGATAGTGATATATAGCGAAGCAATGGCCCCGCCACGGCCATTCCAACACTCCATACGAATAACGACCGTGCCCTCAGACGTAAAAACGGAATGGCAAATAAAAAGAAGAAACCGTAGTACGGAAGAATATTGTAAACCGTCAGCGGCAGGAAATTCAGGGTCGTTCCAATGGCTATAACAATCAATGCCCGAAAGAACACGTTGCAATGATCCCGCAACATCCTTCGCCCCGTATGCACCATGTGACGCCCAGTAATGATGGCCAGAGAAACCCCCGCGAGCGTCGCAAATAATGCTGCGGCGTGACCAGCAAGAAGTTGGTATGCCACCGTGACGGTTTGGGTGCTGCTATCCCACGCGGGAAGCGTATGCACACCGATCATGCCAAAGACCGCAAAACCACGAGCGGCATCAATTCCTTGAATACGAGGACGCGACGTAGTCTGAACAGTCGATTCTGCTGGAACCCCTCCGGTCCAAATCTCGCGGGGCTGCTTACGCGGACCGGGCTTTGGGCGTTTACCCAAAGAAATATCGCCTTCTGGCACTTGCGGGTCATGTTGGGGAGTCAAAAACGTAGTTCTTTCTTAACTGGTTAATGAACGATGCTTGGGTTCATGCTGTTGTAGATGTGCAGGCGGCTCAACTGGCTGCAGCGATGGAAATGGTGCAACCGATTCCACTGGGTGGACAGGGTTTCCCTCCCAGACGGTGTCACGCGGTATTTGGTCATGGCGCAAAATCAGTGATGCTGGCCCAATGGTGGTTCGTTCACCAATCGTGGAACCTGGCAGCATAAAACTCGACGGCCCAAGGGTCGAGCCGGCTTCCAACACCACCGGCTCCAACGACATCACCCGATCATGGAACAAATGGGTTTGAACGACTGTGCCGCTATTGACTGTGGCCAAATCACAGATTTTGATCAGGTCAAACTCCGGCAACCACCAAGTATTACACCAAACATCTCTTCCAATTTCTGCCCCCATGAGTCGGGCCCATATATTAAAGAATGGGGTTCCTAAACTCAGAAACACCATGGTAGGTACCGCGAGATACTCGTTGAAATTATCGGAAAGCTCATTGCGCCATACAAAAGACGAATGGAGTTCCTTATTACCTTCCTCAAATCTGCCGATAATAATCCACTTTACGGCCACTGGAATTAAAGCCGACCAGGTATACGCCAATCCCACAACCGGGCCGGAAGCCAGCACCGCCAAAATAAAACTCGACGAATTCATTCCAAAGTCCACATAAATACTTGCAAGCATGTAGACAATGGCTAGGTCAATCCAAAACGAAATAAACAGCGGGATTAAACGACAGCCTTCTACTAATGCACGCGCCACGCGAAGGCGCATCGGCGGCCGGTAGGTTCGTTGTGCATCTGACCCAACCTTTTGCCTTGGGATCGCACTAGGCGTCCTTCCCAACCAGGAGGTTCCACTCGATGGATGGTACGGCGCAGTGGACAATACTGCCAGGAGTGATCCGCTCGGCATATCTCGGTCAATACCGACAATTGCCGAATTACCCACAAAACTTTGTTTGCCCACAACCGAAGATCCGATATGCACCCATCCGTTGCCGAAACGCGGCGGGGATGCCATGGCGTCGTCAGCCAAAAATGAACCGTCTTCAATATGCGTAAGGTGTGGAATAACCACCACTGTTGAAATCTCAACGTCCTTACCAACTTTGGTGCCACACATACGCATCCAGGCCGGGGTAAGCCACGAAGCATAAATATAATAAAATGCCTCCAATGACTGTGCCATCAGCGCATTTGTCAACCATAATGCCCACGCTGTAAATGATCGTTGCGGATAAAAGCCAGGTTTAATAACCACCGCAAGTAACCGCACCATACCCGCAATAAGACACAACCAAATAACTTGCTGAAGCAACACCAATGGCACCGCCCACAGCGCCAACCTTTGAAACACTTCCTGATAATCGGGTGTACGTAAAATACCCGAAAGAGAAGCAATCCACGCCGCCCCTGGAATAAACGCAACAACGGGAAGAATATTCACCACGAACATTCCAATCGAGTACAGCGCTGCGGACTCAAACTTATACATAATCCCAAGATGATGCTGCTCGTTCGGGTCCTCAGTTGGCCAGTTTTGATTCGCCTCACCAAGACAGCGCAGCGGCGCACCCTCATACATTTTCCCAGCTTCAGTGCGTCCTTTGACATGAGAACCTGGAAGAATCTCTGCACGGGCCCCTACCTCCGCACCAGGTGACACTGTGCTACGCATCCCAATCCGCGCTCCGTCGCCAATATCAATAGTGCCGACGTACACATTGCTGCCGTCGATCCAATACCCGGACATTTCAACCTCATTTTCGATTGAAACGTCATTCCCAACTGTTGTCAGCCCAGTGACGGAAAGGCCGGAATTGATCGTCGAGTTATCGCCAATGGTATTGCCAAACATCCGATAGAACACTGGCGCCAAGGGTGTCCCGTTCACGCTGTCATGGTTCTGGTAATTCACAAAGCGTTCCGCCGCCCAAATCCGGAGATGTTCTCTTCCCCCGCGGCGATACACACCCGGTTTCAAACCGTAATTAAACAACCGCACAACGCATACTGTCACCAGCATCTTTCCAAATGGAGTATAGAAAAAGAACCAAGCAACGAGTAACGGCAACAACGGAGGCCTGGGGACCCACGCCGCATCGCCCACGACTGCCAGGACCCACACTGCGATCAGGCCACCCACCACGTATCTCAGACCGGTGTACATCGTTGTTATCAGTATCCACAGCGCTTGAAACACTTTTCCAGCAAACGGAAGTTTTTGCGGCATCTCCCGCTGTTGGGTATTACTTCCCAGCGAAGCTAAATATGCGCCCATGGATTCGAGTGTGGGGTTTTGATACAGCTGCGCAATATCGGCCGTCGGATACGTTTTCCGCAACTCAGCCGCCAATTTAGCCACAGCAACTGAGGATCCCCCTAGCTCGAAAAAATTTGAATCCGCTTCAAGCGGGATCGGCCCGAGTTGATCAGTCCATGCAGTGGCCAAACCTTCAAGATGCGCCGGGATATTCGAATCTTCGCCATTACTATCGGACGGTAGTGGCCAGGGCAAGGCTTTGCGATCAACTTTGCCAGACGTTTTGATGGGCATCTCATCGAGGACACACAACACCGGAACAATTCCGCCCGGCATTGTTTGTGCAAGTTCCTCACGACACTGCTTAGTATCAATGGTGGTATCTTCTTCCGCTACCAAATACCCAACCAGCACATCAGATCCTGCAGGTGTTTTATGTTTCTGCGCCGCACCGATCCGCACGTTTGTACAAGCTGTAAGTTTGTCGTCGATTTCACCCAATTCGAGACGACGACCGGCAAACTTAATCTGATCATCAGCACGTCCCGCGAACACCAAACCGTCTTTCGACGCCGTGACCAAGTCACCCGTACGATACGCACGGTCCCAATTCATTGCGGGTAACGGGGCATATACCTGTTGGTCTTTTTCTGGATCCAAATATCGACCCAAACCAACGCCACCAATTATCAGTTGCCCGGTCTCTCCCCAACGGACGATCTCCTCACGCTCATTGACCACCACCAGTTGCCAGCCCGGAACTGGTCGCCCAATCCGAACCGGTGGTTCGGGTGTGGCCAATTGCCCGGAGGCAATCACTGTAGCTTCAGTTGGACCGTACGTATTCCAGATCTCACGACCCGGGGTATACAAACGCTCAATTAAATCCAGGGGCAGCGCTTCACCACCAAAGATCAACAATCGGATATGGGCCAGGTCCTCCTTTGGCCAAAACGCCGCCAAGGTTGGAACAGTTGAGACTGCTGTGATTTTCTGCTCGACCAACCACTGACCTAATACATCACCTGATCGAACAGTGTCTCGATTCGCCGCCACTAACGTTGCACCGGTTCGCCAGGCGAGCCACATTTCCTCACATGATGCATCAAACGCCACAGAAAGCCCAGCCATCACCCGGTCTTGTGGACCCAATGGGGCATCCAGTAAATACATCCTCTGTTCTGCATCAACAAGAGCTGCGGCTGACCGGTGGGTAATGGCAACACCCTTCGGCTTTCCAGTAGAACCCGAGGTAAAAATGATCCACGCATCATCCTCGAGTGTCGGCGGCCTGCGATCTACCTGTGTCGGATCCATCGAGCGCATCACTGTCAACGACAACGATTCCCCATACACTGCAGCAACTGAGGCTTCCTCCCATACGGTTACAGCGCGCGAGTCTGGGTCATCCCAATCCACAGGCACATACGCGGCGCCTGCAAAAATCGTCGAAAGAATCGCCACATACAGATCCGTTGTCCCAGACGGCACCCGGATACCAACCCGGTCACCCCTGCCGATCCCCAGTTCATGCAACCTATGAACTTGCTGCGAAATCCGCTGCGCCACTTGAGCATACGTTAATGACTCATCTACGGATTCAATACCAATAATATTCGGATACGTTTGAAAGGTCTCCTGTGCAATATCAACTAGCGTACGTGCTTCCGGCTCCGACTCCACACCATAAATTGCCAGTTTATCATGGTCATATGATGAATACAGAAAAGAGGTAGTTGATAACATTAATAAACCTTCGATTCATTGCAACGGGCAAATATAGGTATATAGGAATTTAAAGTGTGCCATATAGAATTTGCCTAGATATAGGCTAATTGCACTGCTATAGTATAGCTGAATTACAGCATGAGCAATGGGAAAAAGAATCTTGAAAAACAGTAGGCTCGCCGCTTATCGGGCTCTAGGTTTGGTACTTGCCATAATCCTAGTCCTCATCGGCGGCGCAATCATTTTTACGAAAAATAAGGAGAACCGAAGCTTCGACATTGCTGCTCCATGCGCCCAATGGGGGCTGGGGCACGACGAT
>JAUMZC010000031.1 GCA_030528295.1 Corynebacterium sp. | reverse complement strand
CGGGGCCAACACCCACGCCAAAAAACGACAAAACGCCCGACCCTAAAGTCGAGCGTATTGCGCTGTTATCACTTCCAGATCAACTCTGGAGCGTTGCCCAGTTCCGAATTAACGGCTGGTGAACGGCAGGAGAGCCATTTCGCGGGCGTTCTTCACCGCCGCAGCAACTTCACGCTGCTGCTGAGGGGTCAAGCCGGTGACGCGACGGGAACGAATCTTGCCCCGGTCAGAGATAAACATGCTCAGGGTAGAAATGTCCTTGTAGTCGACCTTCTTGATGCCTTGAGCCTTAAGTGGGTTTTTCTTTGGGCGGCGGGATTGCTCCATCCGCGCCTTTTTAACATTTGTGCGCTTCATTACAACTCCCTGAATTACCAGCTGGACTTACGAACGCCCGGAAGCTCACCACGGTGAGCCATTTCACGGACACGAACACGGGACAGACCAAACTTACGAAGGTAACCGCGTGGACGGCCATCCGCAGCGTCACGGTTGCGAACGCGAACCGGAGAAGCGTCACGAGGCTGACGGTTCAGCTCGAACTGTGCCTCCATACGATCTTCATCAGAGGTGTTTGGGTTTTTAATGATGGCCTTGAGCTCGTTACGACGCTCCGCATAGCGGGCGACGATTTCCTTGCGCTGCTCGTTCTTGGCGATCTTAGACTTCTTAGCCATGAATTATCGCTCCTCGCGGAATTCGACGTGCTTGCGGGCAACCGGATCGTACTTCTTCAACGTCATGCGATCTGGGTTATTGCGCTTATTCTTGCGCGTTACATAGGTGTAGCCCGTACCAGCAGTAGACTTCAGCTTGATAATTGGGCGAATGTCATTACGTGCCATCTTTTAGACCTTCTCCCCACGAGCACGGATCTTTGCTACGACAGACTCAATGCCGTCGCGGTCAATAACCTTCAGACCCTTGGTGGATACGGTCAATGTGATGGTGCGCCCTTCAGAGGGCAGATAGAACCGACGACGTTGCACGTTGGGATTCCAACGGCGACTCGTACGTCGGTGCGAGTGCGAGACGGACTTGCCGAAACCCGGCTTGCGTCCCGTAACCTGGCAAATAGCCGACATGGACTTTTCTTTCTCCTAGCCGCCCACATCAATCTTTAGCGGCCGCAGCCGCACCAAACTTTTATTAGTTCGGGGCGCGGCCATGCCAGCTGACAGGGCGAAAACGAATACTTCGACAACAGCAAGGGAAAACCCTACCTGTTTTCCTTCGATTTGCCTAATCGCCCGCTCAATAGCGCACGTAATTGCCTTCCAGCACCTACAGCTACTACGCTTGAACGGTCGAATACGTACCACAGATATACAACGGATCCTACACTGAACACTTTACGGCGTTTTTCGCACGCAGTGATTAGGATTTGCCTAGGGAATTTCCAGTTTTGGTGTTCTACGTTGTAGGATTCTGCGATGCGTACGTGACGTTGTTTTTACATTGTCATATGGCGTGTATTGATTGGTCCTCGTTGCCTCTTAATTGTGGGCTTCGTGGCTTGCGGGCACCTTCGGTTTTGGAGGGATTCCCCGACCGATAGCGCCCAGCACGCCGAGAAGCACAAGTACTTGATTTATTAGGGATTGAGAATGAAGAAGGATATCCACCCCGATTACCACCCGGTGGTATTTCAGGACGCGGGTACGGGTCACAAGTTCCTAACCCGTTCCACCGTAAAGAGCAATCGCACCGTTGAGTGGGAGGACGGCAACGAGTACCCACTGATCGTTGTTGATGTGACCAGCGAATCGCACCCATTCTGGACCGGCGCACAGCGTCTCATGGACACCGCCGGCCGTGTTGAGAAGTTCCAGCGTCGTTACGGCAACCGTACTCGCCGCGCGAAGAAGGCTTAAGGAGGCAAGCACAAATGGCAGTTCCAAAGCGTCGTATGTCCCGTGCCAACACCCGGGCACGCCGTTCCCAGTGGAAGGCTGACAATGTCGCCCTCCAAGAGGTCAAGATTGAGGGTCGCACTCATCTGATTCCTCGTCGCCTGGTCAAGGCGGCTCAGCTGGGCCTCGTTGAGGTTGAGCAGTTCTAAGTGCGAGTAGTGAAATAACTCGCACTATATGCGGTGGCTTGTTATGCTGCCGCATTTTTCATTTCCTGCCACCAAAGTCATATTGTGCGATAGATTTGATGGCGTGTTGCATGTTTCCTTACTTGAGCTAGCTGAACAGGCTCCTCGGTGTACGGATGCTGCCACGCTTCGGGGAGTACTTGCGGAGGCTGCGGATTTAGCGCGGAATGCTGCAGATCATTCAAGTGACGCAACCGATATTGCGGGTTGGTATTCAACGTTGTTGCGGGATGCTTTTCGGTCGCCAGCCACGCACGATCTTCTCCACGGCGCGGATCTCGTACTCACCGGCCCAGCTGGCCGTGACGACGCCCTGCCAGGCTCACCGCTGACATGGCTTACTGTGATTCAATCCCCGTCGCCTCCGGATCATCGCCCGCTCCTTGAGGTGCTGCATAGCGTTGGGGTCATCGTTGTCTACTCACCATGGCCCGCGTTCACCCAGGACCAATGGAGTGATCGGATTCGGGAGGCTGCGGCTCATCGTGATAGTGCGGCACTTGGATGGCTGTACGATGCAGGCGGGTGGTTTGGGCAGGCGGTGGTGGACACGGCGTCGAAAAGCACCATGGCGCTGCTGCAGGACGCGGTGCTGCAACGCCCGCCTGCACTGCAAGTTGCCGGTGGGCTACCCGCGCGCAACATTGAGGTGGACGTGGCGCGCCACTTGCTGCACCCGTTGACGCGCATTACACGTTGGGCGGGGCTGGCGGCGGGCTACCCGGGCGCACATACTCGCCAACGCCTCGAACATGCGCGCCAAGCCGGGGTGCTCACGCTGGAAGAGACCACGCTGCTTGCGGAAGCATGGCGTGCCGGACATGCACTGCGGATGCACCGATGGCTCGATAGTTTAGGGCAACGGACGGTACGGCTTGCGGATATGGACCCCGTGCAACGTTCAACATTCGGGGCGTCGTGCCGCGCGGTGGCGGACGTCACGCGGGCAATAGCCTCCCGCCATAACATCGCGTTGGCAACAGCGTAAGATCGTTCGGAAGTGCCTTATTCAGGTTTTGCAACATATTGGAAGGGAGCGTATTGCCTCGATGGCCGGAGCAGTTGGTCGCCCGCGGAAACAAAGCCCACGACGCCGTGGCGACACAGCCCGCGAAGAAATTCTCGACGCCGCGGCAGAGCTGTTCACCACTCGCGGTTTCGCAACCACCTCCACCCACCAAATCGCCGAAGCCGTCGGTATTAGGCAAGCGTCGCTCTACTACCACTTCCCCTCAAAGACCGAGATTTTCCTGACCCTGCTGAATTCCACTGTTGCACCATCAACGGAACTTGCCGAGCGGCTCATGTCTTCCGACGCCGAAGCCCCGCTGCAGCTCTGGGCACTAGTGGCCTCTGAGGCACGCCTGTTGTTGTCTACCCGCTGGAATGTTGGCCGGCTTTACCAACTGCCAATCGCAAACTCGAGCGACTTCGAGGAGTTTCACCAGCAGCGTCGCGCACTCAAATACACCTACCGCGAGCTGGCCGCCACCCTCACCAGCAGCAACGACCCCCGCCTCGACCTGCCCTTCCTCATCGCCCAAACCGTCATCGAAATGCGCCCCAACGACGGCACTGTGCCCGTGCCCCTGCAAACCGGCATGCTCCCCGACACCGCCACCATGCTTGCCGACGCCGCCCTCACCGTCCTGCACACACCACTCCCGGAAGACCGCACCCAACGCTGCCTCGAACTCATCGGCACCGTCTAGTCCCCCAATCTGAGGGATACCACTCGGAAATTTGGGAATATAACCTACTTGAAGTGCACTTATAGCTTGTAAGTGCACAACAGCACAGAAGGAGGACCCAATATGTGCAGAGCAGCCACATGCCCCACATGCAACAAAACAACCTGGACAGGTTGCGGACGCCACATCGACCAAGTGATGGCCACAGTACCCGAATCCCAAAGATGCCATCACAAACCCACCAGCAACGCCGAAGCTCGGAGTGCAAGCTCTGGCCCTGGGGAGGCGCCGCGTCGCGGATTCCTACGATCACTCTTTGGAGGACGATAAACCATGACCCGCACAATCATTGTCGGTGGTGTTGCCGGCGGAATGTCAACCGCAACTCGTCTACGCCGCAACGACGAGCAACGCGAAATCATCGTATTCGAACGCTCAGGCTATGTTTCGTTCGCTAACTGCGGATTGCCCTATCACCTCGGCGAAGTGATCCCCGAACGGTCTTCCTTATTACTCCAAACCCCGGAGGCCCTTCGCGAACGCTTCAATATCGACGTCCGCGTACGGCACGAAGTCACCAGCATCGACGCGGCCGCACATACTGTGGTAGTACGAAATCTCGAAACTGGGGAAGACAGCACATGGTCATATGACAGCCTGGTGCTTGCGCCTGGTGCCCGCCCAAATACTCCGCCTATACCGGGAATTGAACATGGATTCTCATTGCGGACAGTCGAAGATTTGGACAACATCAAATCCCGGGTTGATGCCGTAATTGAACAAAAAGGCGAGGACAAGGCTGCTGCCGTTGTGATCGGCGGCGGATTTATTGGCGTTGAGGTAGCAGAAAACCTTGCACACCGCGGCCTCCGAGTGACATTAATCGAAGCCGCACCTCAGATCATGACCCAGCTCGACCCCGAGATGGCAATTCGGATCCATAAGACGCTAGTGGCACACGGAGTTGATGTGTTGGTCGGCGCCGCTGTCACACAAATTAGCGAGACTGCGGTAACCGCCCGGGCTGCCGATGGGACCGAACACACCATCGATGCGGATGTTGTTGTCACAGCTCTTGGCGTCACGCCGGACTCTCAGATCGCAATTGATGCCGGACTCAGCCGCGACGCCCGTGGCTTTATTATCGTTGACACGCAATGCCGAACCAGCGACCCAGATATCTTTGCACTCGGCGACGCGGTTACCAAACGCGACTTCATGACCGAAGCACCCATTCCGCTCCCCCTCGCCCAAAGCGCCAACCGACATGGCCGGATTGTCGCCGACGTTCTCACCGGCCGCAATATCGAAACCAAAACAGTACTTGGAACTGCCATTATCCAGGCCTTTGACACAGTTGCGGCAGTGACCGGCTGGACCGAAACTCGGCTTCGCTCCAAGGGCCGCCCCTATCGCGCGATTCACACCCACCCAATCAACCATGTGGGCTATTACCCCGGCGCCGAATCCATGACGCTCAAACTCCTGGTCGACCCAAGCACCGACGCAATTCTAGGCGCGCAGGGCGTCGGTGGCGCGGGCGTCGATAAGCGTATCGACGTGATCGCTACAGCCATCACCGGCGGCATTCGAGCAAGCCAACTCGCCGACCTCGAACTGGCGTACGCACCGCAGTTTGGCGCCGCGAAGGACCCGGTAGCGCTGCTCGGCATGGTCAACGAGAACCGCGCAGACGGCGACGACGCTGTGCAGTGGCACGAAATCCAGCAGCTCCTGGACGCAGGCACACCACTTATCGACGTCCGCACTACCGGCGAAGTTGCAGCAGAACCACTCGAAGGCGCTATCAATTTCCCCCTCGACGAACTCCGCGACAACATCGAAAAAATACGCGAACTCGCCGCAGGCAATAAGGTCGTGGTGAGCTGCCGCGTTGGCCAGCGCGGACACATCGCAGCCCGCATCCTCCGCAGTCACGGAATTGCCGTGGCCAACCTCGACGGAGGCTACCTCACCTGGGCAGACGGCAAGGAATCATTGAACACCAAGTAGCCATCTCCCCTGCCGACGCCGCGCACCTCACGCAATTCTGCCAGGTGCGCGGCTTCGTCATGCTATATGCGCTTGTGGTGGCGGGCTTAGCGAGGCTGCCGAGCGCAGAACCTTGATAGATCCATAAGCAATGTCGCTTTTTACACCATGTTGTGCCCAATTGGTGTATTTAGCGACAATCCCCAGGTAACCAATTGTACGCAATTCAACGCTTATCGACGGCGCTCACACCAGCAACGCCGAATCTGCAGGCAGCGGCGGGCGCGGCGTCGAAAAGCTAGGCGCGAGAGGATGAAACCTTGATGGATCCATAAGCAATGTCGCTTTTTACACCATGTTGTGCCCAATTGGTGTATTTGGCGACAAAATTTTTACTCCAGAAGGGGTCCGGTGTCGCTTTTTACACCAATTGCCCACAACTTGGTGTTTTCGGCGACAACGCCCAGCTCGGCGATTACGCACAACCTAAGTCGAGGCAGCCGTTTTACCTGCATACAGCTGCAATCCCTAGCGGGGAGCGTCACCCAATGCGAGATCTAGCGCAAGGACACGATGAGCTTGGCTGATGAGGGGGGCGTCGATCATTTCGCCATCCAGTTTGAAGGCGCCGGGGTGATGTTCAGCTTCGGCAACCACGCGACGCGCCCATTCGACCAGCTTGGCCTCCGGCTTATACGCCTGGTGCACAATTTGTACCTGGTTTGGGTGGATGCAGGCGCTGCCGGCGAACCCTGAGCGCGCGGCGTCGAGAGTTTCTTGGAGCATAGTTGCGGGGTTGCGGAAGTCGGCGTGAACTGCGTCGATACTGAATTTGCCGACGGCGCTGGCGTGCATGTGCATGAGGGCGCGGGTGAGGCGCATGGTGTCGCGGTATTCGCCGGGGCGGTCGTTGGGGGCGCCTTCGTCTGGTTGGTAGCGGGAGTGGGTGCCGCCGAGCAGGACGGTGAGGTCTTCGGCTCCCCAGAACAAACCTACGACGTCCGGGTGGTTCGCGATTTCGGCAAGGTTCACCACTGCTTGCGGGGTTTCAATCATCGCAATGATGTTCAAACCGGCGAGCTCTTCGGGGATTTCCCGCTCGACTTTAGGCAGCATGACCAGGGCGTAGGGGGTTTCCCGGACCATTGCGACGTCCTCGGCGAAACCAGGGTCTCGAGGTCCACATACACGAACTATTGTTCGCTTGGGGTCGAGGTTTGCGGCGCGGATATTGTCGCGCGCTTGTTCCCGTGGGCCGCTGCCGGCGCCGTCTTCAAGGTCAAGGATGACCATATCGGCTTTGGCTGCGGCTTTGGGGAAAATGTCCGGCCGGTTCGCCGGCGCGAAAAGGATTGCGGGGCCCGTGATCAGGTGATTCATGGTGTTGATTATGCCTGATGCGTGACGACGCCCCGCCACTCACGCAAGCAGAACTACTTGTCGTGGGTTTGGATATAGGTGACGTGGGTTTCCACGTACTCCATGAGGCCGTGCTTGCCGTCGGCGCCACCGATGCCGGAGTTACGACGACCAGCGTGGAAGCCTTGCATAGCCTCGAAGTTCTCGCGGTTCACGTAGGTCTCGCCGTACAGCAATTCGCGGGAAGCCTTCAGAGCCTTGTTTAGGTCGTTGGTGAAAATGGAGCTGGTGAGGCCATATTGAGAAGCATTCGCGATTGCAATAGCTTCATCCAGGTCCTTGATCTTCACGATCGGCAGCACAGGGCCGAAGATTTCTTCCTTAGCGATCTCCATGTCAGCGGTTGCGCCCGACAGGACGGTCGGCTGGTAGAAGTTGCCCTCTCCCTTGTCAGTAGCGCGAGCACCACCGGTTTCAACACGGCAACCAGCAGCAACAGCGGCTTCGATCATTTCATCGAGCTTGTCCATGGCGCCAGCGGTAATCAGTGGGCCCATGTCGAGTTCGACGACCTGAGAAGGATCGCCGTACTTCGTGTCAGCCATCTTGTCCACCAGCTTGGCAAGCAGATCGTCGTGGACGGATTCTTCGACAAGGACGACCTCGGCGCAGTTACATACCTGGCCGGTATTGATCACACGGGAGTTCCAAATCGCGGTGGCAGCAAGATCCAGGTCGGCGTCTGCCAGGACGATTGCCGGGGCTTTGCCGCCGAGCTCCAAGTTCACACGCGTGAGATTCTTGCCAGCGGCCTCCATGATGCGGCGACCCACGCCAACGGAGCCGGTCATGGAAACAAGGTCCACGCCTGGGTGGGTGGTGAGTGCTTCACCGACGACGCTGCCGGAACCGCCAACCATATTGAATACACCAGCTGGGAGGCCGACTTCTTCCACGAGTTTGCAGAACTCAAAGGCATTAATCGGGGTTTCCACGCTCGGCTTGATCACGATGGTGTTACCGGTCAGCAGCGCTGGAGCCATCTTGCGTGCGATCAGGAAGAACGGGAAGTTCCATGGCAGGATACCTGCCACAACGCCAAGCGGCTGGTAGGTCAGAAGGATCGTTTCGCCAGGACGATCGGAAGGAATCACTTCACCTTCGATGCGGCGAGCCCAACCAGCCATGTAGTCGAAGTAATCGGCGGTAAATTGCACTTCCACCTCAGCGAGGCCACGGACCTTGCCTTGTTCTTCCACAAGGTAGCTGGCAAAACGATCAACGTGTTCACGCAGCTTGGAAGCCAGGGCGGTGAGGTAATTGCCGCGCGCCGTGTTGGTAAGTGCAGCCCACGCCGGTTGTGCAGCACGAGCGGCGGCGACAGCTGCATCGACGGCGGCGGCGTCGGAAGCTGGAACCTTTGCGAGGAGTTCACCGGTTGATGGATTCGTGACATCCATTGTGTCGGCGCTGGAGACAAATTTGCCGTCGATATAGTTTTCGTAAGTAATCACTAGTTGCCTTTCTTGCCCGTGGATTCACGAGCCACAAGTTCTGGAATAAGTATGGTTTGCGTCGGGGCTCTACCATCAAGAATTTTAGTCAGCGCAGTGAGCGCAGCAGTGCCTAATGCCTGAAAATCTTGAGTTACGCTTGTTAAACTCGGCCAAGTCCACTCACTCAGGGGGGTATTGTCAAAACCGGTGACCATCAAGCGGTCAGGCACAGCAATGTCTGCTTCATGGCAGGCCCGCAACACCCCAAGTGCGATGTTGTCATTACAAGCCAAAATGGCATCAGGGAGTCCGGATTCAATCACCACATTCGCAGCGGTGTATCCTGCGGCCGCAGACCAACCGCCACCGGCTACAACTCGTCCCCTCACACCACGTTCCTGACAAAGCTGTTCGAATGCGGTGGCGCGGACCACGGCATCGTCCCAACTCATATCACCCGCGATATGGCACAACGTTTGCGCACCTTGTGCAATCACATGATCGACCAATAGCCGCATACCGGCGACTTGGTCAACGGCTACCACCGCCGTGCTTGTAGTTGCGGGCTGCCCGGTAAGCACCAGGCAGCTTGGTAGGCGGGCGCCTTGTTGTGCCAGGGCCGACAACACATCAGCCGATCGTGCAAGGACAATGTAGCCAGCTACGCGTTGGTCTGCGAGCTGTCCCAATGCCAATCCGTAGCGACTCGGATCAGACGCGGTAGCTACACACAGGTAGTAGTTTTGTTCCCGGGCTGCATGTTCTACGGCGCGAAAGGCCGAGGACATTCCAAAATCCACGTCCCCGGTGATTAACACACCAAGGGCTCGGGACTGCCCGGCGGCGAGGGTGCGAGCAGCAAGATTCGGCCGGTAACCCAAGGTTCGAATCGCGTGTGAAACTTTTTCACGCGTCGCTTCGCTCACCGCATTTGAACCATTGACCACTCTTGATACTGTTTGCAACGACACACCAGCGAATGCCGCCACATCAGACATCAGCACCCTCTGACCCATGCCTATACAACCCCTTTCTTGAGGATAATGTTGCCATAGAGTGCGGTTTCACCGGTCACAATGACCAGTGCCGCGCTGCGCGCCTGATCATAGAAATCGAATCGTTCTACCTGCTCATGCACTGCATCAGCATCATGGGATTGCACGATTTGGTGATATTCACTCCAAATTGGCGGCGTCGGATCATCGCCCACTGTAGCCATGAGACGATACTGGCTGGGCGCGTAGTGATCCAGCGGCATGAGCGTGCACACGGCGTCGAGAAGCGCTGGAACGCCGAGGCCATCGGCGCGCAACACCGGTGCGCCAAGCGTGTGCCCTGGGAAGTTCGCGTCGGCCAGGACCAGCTCATCGCCGTGCCCCATCTCCATGAGCGCCTTCACCACGTCGGGCGAAAGAACTTTCGGAATGTGCTTCAACATAACAAACCCACCTAGCAAATCCCGTACTGTGCACGCATGCCGATCAGTTTTTCTACTTCATCGGCCGGGAGTTCGCGCTTGACACCAAGCTGTTGCGTAATAAACGTGAGCTTGCAGGTGAATTCCAAACGCTCCATGGCTTGATAAGCGGCCAGCAGCGAATCACCCCAAGCCAGCGCACCATGCATCTCCATCAAGCAAACCGAATGCGTGTGCACATATGGCGCAAGCGAATCTGCCAGCTCGTAGGTAGAAGGCGTAGCGTAAGGAGCCACTGGAATCTCCGGCATTGCGATAATGTTTTCGGGCATCATCTTGGAGATAATGGGCTCACCTTTGATGGCGTACGCGGTGCCATATGGCGGGTGCGCGTGCACCACCGAACGGACTTTGTCGCTCTCTTTGTACAGGCGCAGATGCACCTTCACCTCTGACGACGGCGCGAACGGCTCATTCGCCGCGAGGACGTTACCGTCGAGATCCACCTTGCAGATCTTTTCCGGCGTGAGCAATCCCTTGCTGACACCCGTTGGCGTACACAGCACCGTATTATCGGGCAAACGTACGGATATATTGCCGTCGTTCGCTGCGACCATTCCGGTTTGCCAGACCTTATAGCCGATATCGCAGATCTCTTGGCGAAGGTCTTTTTCTAACTGTTCCATTTTAATTTCTTCCTCTATTGAGGCTGGTAGACAACGGTTTGTATTGATTTTGCCGCGGCAGCAAGTACCTCTTGACGGGCAACACCCTGCGCCTCAAACTGGGCGATTGCACTACCCAACGCGGTCCCTTCCTGTGGCCCCGCAATCACCGGGATTCCGCACCAATTTGCGGTAAGTTGGCACAGCAGTTCATTGCGAACGCCGCCGCCGATCATCCGCACTCGGGACATCGAAATACCGACCGCTTTTTCGAGGTTGCGCAGCGCCTCAACATGGGTCATCGCCAAGGATTCCGTCACCACGCGCACGATAAGTGCAGGATCATCATGCTTTTCGACGCCCGCCTCCACCAGCATTTCGGAAACGATCGCGGGATAATCACCCGGCACCGCAAAAACTGGCTCGGTGGTATCGATCCGGACACCAGGATCTGGGCATTCCGCAGCTTGCGCGACCAGTGTTGCAATATCGGAGGTTTTCCCCTGTTGCTCAAATATTCGGCAACATTGTTGCAGGATCCACAGGCCGGTCAGGTTCTGCAACATACGGATCTTGCCGTCAGTACACACCTCATTGGTAAAACCGAGTTCAAACACCGAATCCGTAACAAACGGAGCATCCAGTACGCATCCAACGAGCGACCATGAACCGCACGAAAGGAATGCTTCTCCCTCGGTAAGACCTAAGCCATGTACCGCACACGCGGTATCATGTGAACCACCGCTCACCAGCGTGAAATGTTCTAATCCGGGAACTGTCAACGGTGCGGAAACAGCGCCTGGTTCACCAACAAGGCGACGTGGGATCTTTAACGCCTCAAAGACTTCCTCCGCCCACGCGGTACCACCGGGTACTGCCAATGCGGATGTCGAAAGGATCGTCGGTGACCACGCTTGGACACCAGTGAGCCGATAGCCCACATAATCCGGCAAGAGCAGGATCGAAGCAACATCATCGAACGCGTGAGGATCTTCAGTCACTTGTGCGAACAGCTGTCGTGCAGTGGTAATTGCCTCCGGCTGCACACCAGTCAGTGCGAAGTGCCGCTCCGCAGACAGTGGTACCTGGCTCGCAGTGCGTTGGGTGCGGGCATCGCGGTAGCACACGACTGGACCAACACGGTCACCATTGGCATCGAGGCAGACGTAATCAACGCCCCACGTATCAATCGCGACCGTGGCTGCGGCGCCATCAAGGTGTGAATTTGCCGCTTGTAACCCGGTAATCACTCCATCGACCAGTTGGTCGATCTCCCAAACGAGAGTTCCATTAACCTCTCGGGCGTGGTGTGGGAACCGGTACACTTCCGTGGTTGTGAACTCCTCCCCGGCCAGGCTGGCAATAACCACCCGGCCGGAGGAAGAACCCAAATCCACGACAATGGCGTGGCGTGTACTCATCAGCCGTACAAGGGGCCGTAGTTTGCGCAAGCACGGAAGTCTGCGGACTCTGCATCATGGGTGCCGTGCAGGCCCCAAGCACGCGGCCGGAAAATCCGCTCAGGCTCAATGTTGTGCATATTCACTGGAATGCGGAGCATCGCAGCCAAGGTGATGAGCTCGTGACCGAAGTGGCCATATCCGATGGCACCGTGGTTCGCGCCCCAGTTATCCATCACGGAATAGACCGAGGTGAATGCTCCTTCACCAGTCAAACGCGGCGCAAAAAACGTGGTGGGCCACGTCGGGTCGGTGCGATTGACGATGGCGGCGGTCGCGGCGTCGTCAAGCAATACTGTGGTACCTTCCGCAATTTGCAGCACCGGGCCAACGCCCTTGACCAAGTTGAGGCGTGCCATGGTGACCGGCATGCCGCCTGGTGTGGTGAAATGCGTTGAGAAACCACCACCACGGAAATACTCGTGGGTCGCAGCGTGGAAGGTGGTTGCCTCCAAGCACCCAGCGATATCCTCGTCGGTGAGCTCCCACCACGGCTTCATTGTTGGATTGCCGTCTGCGTCCTTTGCAGCACCAGTGGCGTCGAGGGTTGTTGGGCCGGAGTTGCGTAGGTCGAGGAAACCGCGGGCAGCATCGCCTGAGGGAGCGGTCCCTGTCACGCGTTCTACCGCCTCAGGTGACCAATACGTGCGGACGTCGCTAAAGAGCTGTGCACGGTTAGTCAAGAGGTGGTTGAACAACATGCTGATGCCGTTGAGCACATCGTTTTCGGTGGCAAAGGTCAATGGTTGGCGTTTGCCTGTCCAGTCGAAACCAGTGTTCAGGATGGTTTCCATAAAGTCACCATTGGGCAGGTGATCGGTCCACTGGCGCTGCCCTTGGAAGCCGCCAACAATCGCGTTGTGGCCAGCAGCTTCCTCCTCGAATCCGAGTTCGGCAAGGCGAGGATTACCAACCATCAGGTCACGGCCAATAAGCACCATCTTGGTCACGTAATCCCATTGGCGCTCCCGCTCCTCATCGCTGATGCGGTTGTGCTCTGGGTTGCGGTCTTCCCCTTCCGTAATATGCTCACGCACCCATTCACGGGCTTTGGCATACTCCTCCGGGTCAAACACTTCACGGTCCACACGACGCACGATTTCCGTCATGTCCACGCTTTCCGTCCCCATGCCCAGGTAATCCTGCAGCATGTGGCGGTCGATCACGGAACCGGCAATGCCCATACATGCGGAGCCGATTTGCAGATAGTTCTTGCCTTTCATCGTGCCCACAGCAATCGCGCAACGGGCAAACAGCAGGATCCGCTCGGCTACTTCATCCGGAATCGTCTCATCCGAAGCATCTTGTACGTGCTCGCCGTAGATACCGAACGCTGGGACCCCGAATTGCGCATAGGCTGCAAGGTTTGCGGCCAAAGTCACAGCACCAGGACGTTCGGTTCCGTTGAAGCCCCAAATAGCGTGTGGGTAATTCGGATTGAGGTCCATTACCTCGGTGACATAACACCAGCTTGGAGTGACGGTAAGTTCAGCGGCGATCGGAAGTGCGGCAAACTTTTCCGCGCATTGGGCGGCTTCACCGGCACGGCCGATGGTGGAATCCGCGATCACGCATTTCACCGAGGTGCCATCCGCATGCTTGAGGTTTTGTTCAATAAGTTCGGCGGCGGCGTGGGCCATTGCCATGGTCTTATCTTCCAAAGATTCCCGCACGCCTTGGCGACGACCATCAATGATGGGCCGAATACCAATTACAGGATGAACAGTCACTTTGTATCAATTCCTTACTTGTACAGCATGGATTGGATGTCGGAATCGTCAATGTTGTCTTTGTCGTACCAGGCGAAGTTGGTGGCGATTTCCTTCTCTACCTTCTCGCCCTTGCTGGCGGCGTAGGCAGCCTTCACAGCCTGGTAGCCAATGTCCACTGGGTCCTGGGTGACTGCACCAGCGATCGTGCCATCCTTGATGTAGTTCATTTGGGCCTCGCCGGAGTCGAAGCCAACAACGGTAACCTTGCCTTTCTTGCCAGCCTCGGTCACACCGAGGCCGATGCCTACTGCAGAACCTTCGTTGCAGCCGTACATGCCGCTGATCTTGGAATGTGCCTGCAGCATGGACTTGGTGAGGTCAGCAGACTTCTGATGATCGCCGCCACCGTATTGGACGTCAACGATCTTTACATCAGGAGCGTTCTTCTCGATGTACTCTTTGAAGCCATCGCGACGATCCTTTGCCGTGGTAGAGGTCTGGTCCTGGCACACAATGCCAACCTCACCCTTTTCACCGATCAGTTCAACCAAGTGCTTTGCGGCTTCACCAGCGGCAGCTTTGTTATCAGTAGCGGCAGTTGCTACAGGGATATCGGAATCGACACCAGAGTCGAATGCCACGACCGGAACGCCGTCTTTATCTGCCTTGGTGAGCAGTGGAACTGCAGCTTGGGAGTCCAGTGCCGCAAATACCACGGCCGCTGGGTTCTTGGACATAGCGGTCTGCAGTTGCTGGATTTGCTTGTCCACTTGAGTTTCATTGTCAGGGCCGTCGTAGGTGATGGTGGCGCCTAGTTCATCGGCAGCTTTTTCTGCACCTTGCTTTACTGCCTGCCAGAACTGGTGCTGGTAGCCCTTGGACACTACGGCGATGTATGGCTTGCCGTCTTCACTTACGGCACTTGCGGAATTGGTTTCGCTACCTCCGCCAGAGGAGCATGCAGCGAGCATGGCGGCGCTGCCGAGGATGGCTACCATCGAGGAAAAAATTTTACGAGACATGTTGAGATCGCGCCTTTCAAAGTCGATCGAGGTTAGGGGAAGTCTGTGTTGACGCCAGCAGCGGGGCAAGGACGTCAGCTAGGCCTTTTTCTCACGGCTTCGACGGAGGTTATCCGCAAATACTGCGATGAGAATCACAATGCCGATAGCTACTTTTTGCCATTCCTGCGGAATGGACATGATTTGCAATCCGTTGGCCAGCACGGCCATCAAGAGCGCACCGATAAACGTTCCGAAAATAGTGGCGCGGCCACCCGAGAGTGAGGTACCACCAATCACCACGGCTGCAATTGCTTCCAGCTCGTAGCCCATGCCGGTGGCCGGTTGTGCTGAGGCCAAACGCGCGGACAATAGAATCGCGGCCAAAGCGGTAAATACGCCTGCAAATGTGTAAATAGCAATCAGCCAATAGCGGGTGTTCACGCCGGAGATCCTGGTGGCTTCCTCATTGGAGCCGATCGAAAGCGCGTAACGCCCGAGAAGAGTCTTGGACATCACCAGTGCGGCAATCACCGCGCAGAGGATGAAAATTAAAGCTGCATTTGGGAATTGGGGCAATATTTCACCTTGTGAAATATCGTAAAAACCTTCTACATCAGTGAGGTAAATCGGGGTTGAGCTGGAAATAATCAGCGCGAGACCTTGCGCCACCATCATCATGGCGAGCGTGGCAATGAATGGCGGGATCTTTAAAATCGCAACATTCACACCATTAATAAAGCCCATGAGCGCGCCGAAGCCGATGGACAAAATGATGCCCAGGAACAGCGGCAGTCCGAGCCATTCGGTGCTGAGGAATACACCTGTCATCACCGCGCACAAGGTCATACCGGTGCCAACGGAAAGGTCGATACCGGAGGTTGCAATCACAAATGTGGCACCCAGTGCCATCGTTCCGATCACAGCACTTGAAAGCAGGATCGAGGTGATATTGCCCCACTGCAAGAAGTTGTCGGTGGAAATTGAGAAGAAGATAAAGATGAATGCGAGCGCTGCGAGGGCAAGAAGCTGCTGCAGCTGGGCACCATACCGAGCACTGAAGGAACTCTGGGGCGCTTCAGGCTGAGTGCCGCTTGGATTGGCTATTGTTTGAGTAGTCATCAAGCCACCTCCGTAGCTTGGTCGCGGAACTGGGTGGCCAGCTCCATAATGGATTCTTGGGTGGCCTCGGAATTATTGAGCACGCCGGTGATCCGCCCGTTGCACATCACGGCAATGCGGTCGCAGATCCGTAAGACTTCTGGGAGTTCCGAGGAAATAACGATGAGAGATTTCCCTTCGGCACACAGTTCGTGCAGTAGCGCATAGATTTCATCTTTGGCGCCCACGTCGATGCCGCGTGTTGGTTCGTCGACGATCAGGATGTCGCAGTCACGCACCAACCATTTGCCAATAATGACCTTTTGTTGGTTACCGCCAGACAGGTTGCGAATCGTCTGATTGATGCTCGGCGTTTTAATACGCAGCCTGTCTACCTGAGCTTTCGTATCTTTCGCGATATTGGCTTCCTGGATCACACCAAACTTGGAGTACCGCGTGGAAAGCGAGGACAAGGCAGTGTTGGTTTTGACGTCTTGGTCGAGCAGCAACCCATATTGTTTGCGGTCTTCGGACAGGTAACCGATTCCCTTTTCGACGGCTTCGGCGGGGTTACGCAAGCGCGCAACTTCACCGTTGACCTTAATGACGCCGCTTGTGCGCGGGTCTGCACCGACAATTGCGCGCGCCAGTTCTGTACGTCCCGCACCGACAAGTCCGGCGATTCCGAGGATTTCGCCGCGCCGCAATTCAAAGGACGCGTCCTGCACCAAATCGCGGGTAGAGAGCCCTTCGACGCTGAGCACTACCGGGGCGTCGTCAAGCTGCTTTGGTTCGGGGCGAATATCAGTAACGATTTCACGCCCCACCATTGCAGAAATAATCCCGCGGATAGGTGTCGACGCCGTGTCCATCGTCGTCACATAGCAGCCGTCACGCAGCACCGTCACCCGGTTTGTAATCTCCGCGATCTCGTCCATGCGGTGCGAGATGTAGATCATTCCGGTTTCTGGCGATACGAAGTTACGGATGAGGGTCATGAGCGTTTCGATTTCAGAATCCGTCAACGCCGCGGTCGGCTCATCCATGACGAGGATCTTGCAATCAAACGACAACGCCTTCGCGATCTCCACCATTTGCTGGCGCGCAACCGTCAGATCGCGAATATATGCCCGCGGATTGACGTCAATATGAAGGTCATCCAGCAGCTTGCGGGCATTGGCAACCATCGCCGTATCGTTCAGCAAGAAGCCGCCCATGCGCGCTTCCCGACCCATATAAATATTCTGGGCAACGGTCATATCCGGAACCAAGTTCAGTTCTTGGTGAATAATTGAAATCCCCTGCTCTTGAGCATTTCTCGGGCCGGTCACCTTTGCCAATTTGCCATTGAGATAGATACTTCCACCGGGATCGGCTGTGTATACCCCGGTGAGAATCTTCATCAGGGTGGATTTGCCCGCCCCGTTCTCACCACATAACCCAAGCACCTCATTGTGCCGCAGCGTGAGTCGGACATCATCAAGCGCCTTTACGCCAGGAAACGTTTTGGAAATGTGTTCCAACCTCAGCAGATCGCCGCTGGTGTCCATTCTCGCCTCCTTTCCGCGCGAACGATGTGAGATGAAACGCCGCCATCTGACTGTGTGCCTTGGCCCACAACATCTAGTGAATGCGTCCTGCCTCACTTTATTTTGCTGAAGTCAGCTTCTCATGGGAGCGCTAACATTCACAAATGAATGGTTGGTCTGATAACTGAAATACATCTCACACTCCCCCGAACAGGGGAGGGATAGACGCCCCAAACAAGACCAAACACATTGCCAAGATTGCAAAGTTCAAGATCGCGAAAACCCACGATAAACTGATAAAAAGCGAAAAGAACTACCCCCTAGCCCCTACGTTAAAGTGCCCTCCTCAAAAAACAATGGCGGCGCTAGCAGCCAAATTTATCGAACATTAAAGAGCCGAGTGTCACACAACGCACCCCCGCAACACCCCCCTTCTCTAAGGCATTTGGAAACGCTCACATCGTTGCAAACTTCCCAAGGTCCCCACCGCCAAAACACCCCCTGAAGGTGCACCCGCCCACCCCCATCACCCATGGGCAGACCGCAATACATCACGAAGTTTTGCCGGATTACAGCGGTGAATGCAGCAACCGCATCCTCCTAAACTCTCGCTTGAAACCCGCTGACAATCGAACAAAAATTCCTTTATCGCTTGCTGTGGGATCATTGCAATACAAAAGCGGGCCGACCTTGTATATCGACCCGCCCGCAGTATTTGCGCCGCATCACACAGCGACGTGTTGAGTGAATTTAGTGAGCAAAATGCCGCGTTCCGGTCAAATACATGGTGACACCAGCTTGTTCAGCCGCCGCGATGACTTCGGAGTCACGGATTGAACCACCCGGCTGCACCACTGCCGTAATCCCAGCTTCCGCAAGTACCTCAAAACCATCGGCAAACGGGAAGAATGCATCCGACGCCGCCACCGAACCTTTCGCGCGCTCCGCGCCTCCGCCCAGGGTATTGGCACGCTTTACTGCGAGTTTGGCAGCATCAACACGGTTCACCTGGCCCATACCGACACCTACGGTGGCACCTTCCTTTGCCAATAGAATCGCGTTTGACTTCACTGCACGCACCGCACGCCAAGCGAATTCAAGCTCGGCAAGGACCTCTGGTGACGCAGCCGTACCTGCTACCAAGTTCCAGTTCGCGGGCGCATCCCCGTCCGCATGGACAAGGTCACGTTCTTGGACCAGCACACCACCGGAAATTTCCCGTGCTTCCAAACCTTCACGCTGTGGGGCTGGGGCCTGTAAGACCCGAATGTTCTTTTTCTGGGAAAGAATCTCCACCGCACCGTCTTCATAGGAGGGGGCAATAATTACTTCCGTGAAGATTTCCGCGACCTGAGCTGCCATTTCCTTGGTTACTTCACGGTTGGCTGCAATAACCCCACCGAACGCAGAAACAGGGTCACAAGCATGCGCCGCCTTATGTGCTGCAGCAATTGATTCATCGGAGACTGCAATACCGCATGGGTTCGCATGCTTGATAATGGCCACACACGGACGTTCATGATCCCACGCCGCACGCCACGCGGCGTCGGAATCTGTGTAGTTGTTATAGCTCATCTCTTTGCCATGGAATTGCTTCGCTTGGGCGAGCCCTTCCTGACCAGCGCCTGTGTACAACGCGGCTTGTTGATGCGGGTTCTCACCATATCGCAATGTTTGCGTACGCTGATGAGTCGCACCAATCCACGTTGAAAACGGGCTGTCAGCAGATTGGTCACTTGCCGACCCCATCCAAGTGGCAACAGCTACATCGTAGGAGGCGGTGTGGCGGAAGGCTTCGACTGCCAGTTCGGTACGTTCGTTCCTGCTAAAACCGCCGGAAGCGAGTGCTTGTTCTACAGCCGAATACTTCGCTGGATCGACCACTACCGCAACCGAAGGGTGATTCTTTGCTGCGGCACGAACCATTGACGGACCACCGATATCGATTTGCTCAACGCAAGCGTCAAAATCTGCGCCAGATGCAACTGTCTCACTAAACGGATACAGGTTCACCACAACAAGCTGGAACGCCTCAACACCTAACTCTGCGAGCTGGGCAAGATGGTCCTCTTTGCGAGTATCCGCAAGAATGCCCGCATGAACATTCGGATGGAGCGTTTTCACTCGCCCTTCCAAACACTCTGGGAAGCCAGTGAGTTGCTCAACTGGTGTGACGTGAACACCCAGGTTGGCAATGGTTGCAGCCGTGGAACCAGTTGAAACAATCTCTACCCCAGCGGCATCGAGTGCCCGGGCAAGTTCTTCCAATCCGGTCTTGTCATAGACGCTAATCAGGGCGCGTCGTATTTGTTTGCGATCTTCACTCATCACTTATTCCTTATATGTATTGGTGTTACGGGCGCAGCTGCGGATCTTTCAGCACATCAACAATGAGTTTGCGCTCAGCCTGCTTGATGCGCTCGTGCAGTGTTTCTATCGTGTCATCTTTCATCACTGGAACTGGAATCTGGGCAATAATCGGTCCTGTATCCACGCCTTCATCGATAAAATGTACGGTCGTTCCAGTAATTTTTACGCCGTGGGCAAGTGCATCGCGGACTGCATGGGCGCCCGGAAATGACGGCAACAGTGCGGGATGCGTATTAATGATCTTTCCGGGAAAGTGATCGAGGAAGGTTTTCCCAAGGATTTTCATAAATCCCGCAGAAACAATGAGTTCGGGCTGATATTCGGATACTGATTCAGCGAGTTTCGCATTCCACTGTTCACGAGATTCACACTGGTCAAGTGCCACAATCACCGTCGGAATTCCAGCAGAAATGGCGCGGTCATTAGCTACGCACTGTTGATCGGTTACTACGGCCGCAACAAGGTACGACTCCCCTTGCGCGTCAATAATCGCCTGCAGCAGCGTACCGGCGCCAGAAGCCAGCACCACCACTGGCATCGGTGTGCATTGATTGGTCACTTTGATGAGTTTAGCGCCCCAACTCAGTGTCACCGGAATCGTCGCTGCCCTGCTCCGAATCTTGCTTTTCGACGCCCTGTTCGTCAGCGCTTTCCGGTTCAGGTTCCGGTTCAGACTCAGTCAGCGGTTCGCTGGTGTCTTCGCCATTGTCTTCGACTTCTTCATCGTCAGCAGGTTGTTCGGTCTCCGATTGTTCGGTCTCGGCTTCCTCTTGCTCGTCCTCCTCGGCCGAGTCTTCGACCTCCTCGATTTCCTCGATTTCTTCGACCTCTTCCAGATCTTCATCCTGATCAGGCTTGGGGCCAAGTACTCGGTGAACAATTACTGCAAGGACGCCAGTGCCACTGAGGAACAGGAACGCCAATATAGATGTCAACCATACGATCGAACCGATATGTCCAAACGCACCTAATTCACCACCAGCTAAGTAAATCGCAACCGCGATAAACAGCGCCAAGAAGAATCCCGCGGAGAGAAATTCGGCGGCTGGTTGCTCAGAATGTTCCATTCTCCGGTAGACCATCAACGCTGCAAGCGCGAACGGAACGATCAACAGGACCCATGCCCAGGACACAACACTGGCGGGCACTGCGGTAAATAATGGCAATGGCGGCAAAGGAATAAGGTGCGCACTGAACAATGAAACAGCGGCATTACCTATATGGAACTCGGACCCCAACAACACCGCGGCGCCGAACAGTGCAGCATTTGGCAAGTACAGAAGGCTTATTACTATAAGGCCCGCAATTCCAGCGGACGTCGGGAAGTGCCCGAGAAGCACTTGCATGTTCTCCCAATGGAATGCCATAGAAATAAGTACTGCGGCGAGCCCTATATAACAGAGCGCGCGAAGGTACCGCAGAGAGAAGAGCGCGCCGTCGATAACCACTCCTGGTATGGCAATCCGCCTGGCCAGGGCTCGCCACAATCGCGCGCCCATGCCAATGCCGAACACACAAAGGTGCATTAATAACGTGCGCACAATCGCATCCCCGAGCGAAGGCGGCTGTACGGGCAGCACCGAGGAAGCGTCGTACAGCATTGCCGCAGCAGTAAAAGTCAGGAGCAACGGAATACCCAACGCCCACAACAGCAGCAATTGCAATTCGATCATGCTGACGCGATCTTTCACGCAGCGGTGCACGCGACGCGACATAATCCAACCGAACAACAGCGCTGGCGCAAGTGGGAGCACCCCCACAGTGGCTTCCATTCCAGAGACTGGCACGAGGTTTAACACCAACCAGCTTTGGGCGACAGCGGCGGGCAAAGCGACCAACGAAGTCTCGTTAAACATCAGCCCCGCAAGGGTGAAACCGACCAAAAAAAGTACCGTTATAGCTACCGGAACAAGAATTGTGACCAAAGTCGCTTTTACGCGATTTTTTAGGGTTGGCGGGGCCTCCTGAACGGGCTGCGTTACTGACGTGACAGACCGAGCCGTACGACGAGTTGTCCGCAACCTAGAATTACGGCCACTGCCCCGGCTTTTAGGGCTACGGCGGTCTCGTTGCTGTGGGCTATTCTTTCTATTCATCGATGCTTACTTTGCCACTATCTTGGCCCTATCTGGGGGACCCACCCCCAACACCCCCAAGGCACCTTATATCTAGTTAAATTACGCGCCGTTAGTCACACCAGTAACATTAACAACACCTTGGGTTGCCCGTTGTGTATCGAACCGTTATCATCGGAACCTGTTAGTAACGGAATGGTCACAAATTGCGATTGTGGCTCATGCGACAGGGAGAAATCTTGATGAACACGACTCATCGGCGGTCGGGTCGGTCTGGCGGTGCACACCGCAAGCAGACTGTATCTGCCGGTACAAAGAGCCGGGTCGCGATGGTCGCAATGGCGACCGGCGCAGTCTCCACCGCAGGTGTTGGCGGTGCCGCCGCGGCTCACGCTACACAACCGGACATGGTGACCCACACGCCTGAGTATCAACTCACCGCAGATGCCGCCGCTAATCCCGGCGAATTGGCACCACAGGTCCTTGCCATCGCAGAATTCAAACCGGTGGCAAACCTTGCGGATCAGCTCAATAAAGCCGTTCAGTTCAATGCGGAACGCGCTGCAGCTGATGAAGCAGCCCGTGCACCACAAACTGCACTGCCTGCAGTGGGCTCATTCACCTCACCATTCGGCCCACGTTGGGGAACCTTCCACAACGGCATTGACATTGCGAATGCTGTTGGCACCCCAATCAACGCCGTCATGGATGGCACCGTGATCGACTCCGGACCGGCTTCCGGTTACGGCCAGTGGATCCGAATCCGCCACGATGACGGCGCTATTTCTGTCTATGGCCACATGGAAACCCTCGATGTTTCCGTTGGTGACCGCGTTGTAGCAGGTCAGAAGATTGCCGGCATGGGTAACCGTGGATTCTCCACCGGACCACACTTGCATTTTGAAATCCATCCGGACGGCCAAAGCGCTGTTGACCCTGTGCCGTGGTTAGCGGCACGTGGCATCAACGTCTAAACCCTCCCGATTTCCGCGACCTTAGTCACTTTTTCGACCAAGGTCGCTTCGGCATACCCACTCTCAGGGATTAGCCAGGCACGCTCAGATTCGCGTGCCTGAAACCTAGAGTTTCTCTATGGGCAAACCTCCGTACGGGATAAGCCGCACCTTACCGGCAGACCCGAAATCGATAGTAACTGTTGCTGTTGAACCTCCGCCGTGGGACTCGATGACCGTCCCAAGGCCGTATTTCTCGTGGTTTACACGGTCCCCCACGGCAAGCACCAAGGTTTTGCCCCGAGAATTTTTAGGTTTCGAGGCTCGGCGCGGCGCGGACCGGTAGGAAGGCTGACCCCAATCTAATGGTGCCCAATTATCTTCCTCGTAACTGTTGTACTGGGGTTCTTCGCGACGCCACTCCACCAGCTTCTCAGGAATTTCTTGTAAAAACCGGGAGGAAGGATTGGTCATCACTTCGCCCCAGGAGCTGCGCAGCATCGCGCGTGTGAGGTACAGGCGCTTCCGTGCGCGGGTAATACCCACATAGGCCAGCCTGCGCTCCTCTGCGAGCTCGTTGGGGTCAGAAAACGCGCGCATATGGGGAAATTGCCCGTCTTCCCAGCCTGTAATGAACACTACCGGGAATTCTAGCCCTTTGGCGGTATGCAACGTCATAAGCGTGACGACGCCCTGCCCATCATCGGGGATTTGGTCCGCATCAGCTACCAACGAAACACGCTCTAGGAACGCCTGGAGGCTTCCAGGCGCAAGTTCGCTACTTTCATCATAGGCAAGCCGGTTCGCCGCCTCTGAGGTGAACTCACGAGCGACTGACACCAGTTCATTCAAGTTATCTAACCGCGCGCCATCTTGCGGATCGTTGGACTTCTCCAATTCGGCCCGGTAACCAGTCACATCCAACACGGCGTTCACCAGCCCACCGATATCCGGCAGTCCGGTCACCGCATCCACGGATTCGGCCAGCTGAGCGCGCAACCCGTCCATCATCTCCACAAAGCGCGCCACCGAATTGCGCCCACGCCCAGCCAGCGTATCGACGTCGCCGGCAGCGGCGTCGGCAAGCGCCTGCGAGTAACCAATACGTTGCTGCTCTGCGTGAAGATTGATGAGTGCCTGCGCGCGATCGCCAATGCCACGGCGGGGCGTATTGATAATCCGCTGCAGTGACATCGCGTCATCAGGGTTTGCAATAGCCCGCAGATACGCCAACATATCCCGGATTTCTTTTCGCTCATAAAAGCGAGTTCCTCCGACAACTTTATATGGAATGCCTGTGCGAATAAATACATCTTCGATGGCGCGTGACGAATTATTCGTCCGATACATAATCGCGATATCCGAAAACGCTAAACCAGCATCAGTCAGCCGATCAATCTCCTGCGCAATAAAGCCCGCTTCATCGTGCTCATTATCAGCCACATACCCAACAATCGGCTCCCCCTCCCCCAGCGCCGTCCATAATTTCTTTTCCCGACGGCCCTGATTCTTCGCGATCACCGCATTCGCAGCCGACAGAATCGTCTGTGTTGAACGATAATTCTGCTCCAACAAAATCGTCCGCGCCTGCGGATAATCCCGCTCAAACTCCTCAATATTCCGAATCGTCGCTCCCCGGAACGCGTAAATCGACTGGTCAGCATCACCCACAACACACAACTCACTCGGCGGAACCTCCGAATCCGCACCGCCGACCAGCGTCGAAACCAGCACATATTGCGCATGGTTTGTGTCCTGATACTCATCCACCAACACATGCCGGAAACGTCGGCGATAATACTCGGCAATCTCCCGATGATTCTGAAAAATCCACACAACCTCGCCGATCAAATCATCAAAATCCACCGCATTCGCCCGGCGTAACCGCTGCTGATACTCCTCAAACACCCGCGCAACGACCGCATCCCACGGCTGCTTCGTCTGCTCCGCCTGCTGCTGCGCATCCTTCGGCGTAAGCAACTCATTCTTAAAATTCGAAATCGCCGTGGCCAGTCCTCGTGGCGAGAATTTCTTCGCATCAAGGTCAAAATCCTTGAGGATCATCGACAGCAGGCGCTTCGTATCATCCGAATCGTAGATCGTGAAATTCGTATTCAACCCCGGAATCAACTTCGCATGCTGCCGCAACATCCGCACACACGTCGAGTGAAACGTGGACACCCACATGTGCTCCGCAACCGGCCCCACTACATCCGCCACCCGATCCCGCATCTCCGCGGCGGCCTTATTCGTAAACGTAATAGCTAATATTTGTCCCGGGTGCACACCCCGCACCCCAAGCAAATACGCGATCCTTCGAGTAAGCACCGCCGTCTTACCCGACCCCGCGCCCGCCACAATCAACAACGGACTACCAATATGCTCCACCGCAGCAAGCTGCTGCGGATTCAAGCCATCAAGCAAGTCGGCCGTTGAGACCGGGATCGTGCTGGAATAATCTTGCCGGGACGAACCAGCAACTGTGCTTGCCCCCGCAACGGTCGGTTTTGAAACAGGAAAAGGAGAAGATTCAAAATTCGTCATAATGGTTCCAAACTACCCGACCGTAAAGTGGCAAAATGTTCGATATGAGTGATGCGCAGAACACCGCCGCGGGAGATTTTGAAATCCGCATGCCTTCCGGCACAGACGACCCCCTCTCCGACGCAGAAATCCAACAATACCGGGAAGAAATCAACCGACTCGATCGCATCATCCTCGACGCCGTGAAACGACGAACCGAAATCTCCAAAGCAATAGGAAAAACCCGCATGGGATCCGGCGGCACCCGCCTCGTACTTACGCGCGAAGTGGCAATTATTAACCAGTTCCGCGAAGAGCTCGGCCCCGAAGGCCCCGCACTGGCCAACGTGTTACTGCGGTTAGGCCGCGGGCGACTAGGGTGAACTAGGTAGCGTGGTAGAATGTTGTGCCTGGGAGCTGGTCTGGAGATTGACTGTGGGCAACTGTTTAGCTGGGGGTTGTCACAGATTCCATAAAATTCTGGGTTCCTGATGGAATTTGTGACAGGAAATTACATTGTGCACAACTGCTGACCTGCGATCTGTCACAGATTCCATTTTTTCGCCAAAATTTATGGAATTTG
>JAUMZC010000030.1:15815-26410 GCA_030528295.1 Corynebacterium sp. | reverse complement strand
TGGTACCGACACAACAACCCAGCCCCAACGACTCAAACTCCCCACATCGGAAATCACCTTGTCGGGGAGGAAAAACAAATAATACGGCGCATGCCACAACGCCCAAACCGAACCAATATAGACGTACAAGAAAAGATCATGTTGGGTACACAGCAGCAGCCTGTTAGTAAGGTAACTCCGCCAAGCCGATTCTTCGAAAAAGTTTTTGACTAGCTGGGGGAGGATCGCCGCAATAACAGCAGGACCATAGCTTGATAGGTGAAAATGCTCGATAGAAATACCGCCAACGAGAGCTCCCAGCAAGACATTGAACGCAGTAACAACCGGGAAAATGGTGAAGGCCAAAAGATACCAACGCATGTTGCCGCGAAACCGGGGTCGAAAACCAGTATTGCGCCAGCCGTCGCCACCAAAAGCGCGCAACGCTACACCGGCAAGCATCGGTGTGACAATAAACATCAACATTCCGAGGCCGTCGGGTGAGTCAGAGGGAATGCCCAACAGGTAGTCCACGCCGACACCAACCCAACCGCACGCTAATGCAATAACACTAAAGATCAGAATATTTCTTCGGCAACGCACCGGAACTCGCTCCTTTGGGTGTGGGATGTGTAACAATTCGCCCCTTAATATACCTCATAGATAGGTCAAGTGTGGGCGACGTTGTGAAGGGGCGCTATATATAAGGTGTAAAAAATCTAAGAATCCCGCGTGAGGCCTCTTATGTGAAGGGCTTTAGGTTGGGCAGGTGTGGGGACGGAGCGCGATTAAGTAGCTATTGAGCCTGTGTGCTATTTGTTATTTAAGTTGCCAGTGTTACGGTTGTGAAAACTCTGATATGGTGTATGGTGGCGAACTTGATGACGCGACGTAGGTTGAATGGTCAACTTTTTGCCCCGCATCAATACAGTGTGAGTGAAGTCACAAAAATATTTTGTAACAACTTCGTGAGTGCCGTAAGATATTCATGTATCGAAATTGCTATAGTGTGAAATTAGTCTTCTTGGAGACTTGCATTTATGCAGCGTACAACCCATTTTTGCATTTGAAAAATGGTGTATGCTGTGTGTCAGTAAGTCTCTTGAGTGGTTGCGATTGACAGGGTTGAGTGGTTTGGTAACGGGACGGTAACGGAACCCGGAAGTGGTCTATTTACTTGTGAACGTTGGACAAACCAAAACCCCTTTCGTAACCTAAATGAGACATTGCGAACCGGGCGAGATCCAGTAGGGCTCAAAAGGTGAGCAAGAGACAACCAAAAAATGCCTAATTGCATCTACTTAAAAGCTTCTGGCAAGTGGAAGTGGTGGATGTGAGCCGGGGAACCAATACCTTATCTGGGGTGAGTTCCTTGTGAGAGCATCGAAACATCTGATGTTTTGGTGTGGAGCAGGATAGGGAGCCTTCCGCTTCCGAATCCGACAGCTAACCCGGTCGGCCAACAAAGGAAGATTTGGAGTTTCTATCGTGGGTAAGCACAGCCGCCGCAACACGAACACCGTTCGCAACGCAGCAACTGCTTCTGCTGTCGCCGTCGGCGCAACCGTTGCTTTTGCGGGACCTGCACAAGCTGCAGACGTAGTAGTCCCGAACACAGGTATCACCTTCAATGTCCCTGGTATTGAAAATGTTCCGAACATCCAGAATGTTCCTGGTGTAGGGAACTGGGTGCCAGCACTGAGTGGCCAGGCATCTTCACCTTCTGGTTTCCTTCCAGGTGCCCCAGCTGCACACAATGGACAAGCCATTGTTGATGCTGCTGCTTCCAAGATTGGCGCTCCATATGTGTGGGGTGCAACCGGCCCGAACGCATTTGACTGCTCCGGCCTGACTTCTTGGGCATATTCTCAGGTGGGCAAGCAGATCCCACGTACCTCGTATGAGCAAGCTGCGCAGGGTCAAAAGGTCTCCTACGACCAGCTGCAGCCTGGCGATATTGTTGCTTTCTACTCGGGCGCCTCCCACGTTGGTATTTACACCGGTCGTGGCACCGTGATCCATGCGTCCACTGAGGGCACTCCGCTGTCTGAGGTTTCTATGGATTACATGCCGTTCCACTCTGCGGTGCGTTACTAAACGCTGAGTGTGAAGGTGCCCCCGCGGTGATGTTGTATCACTGCGGGTCTTTTCATTTTTGCAGGTAATTGCGAAGAAAATTGCGGACATGAAAGCTCAACAAGCTCATTTGTCACATCTGTTACATATTTCCTGCAAGTTTTACTAAGAGCGTTATCAAGCGTTTATAGTCGTAGTATTACTTTTCTTGTGGTGGCCACGTGGTCGATGGTGCCATGATGAGAACTTGGGAAGTTGGTAAGGGTTCAAGTGTCTAAGTCGCAGTTGCGCCAGGTTGTTCGTTCAACAATGTTGGCTGGAGTTGCTGTTTGTAGTTTTGCGGTCATTCCTCAGGCTCAGGCAGATCCTGCTCAGGTTGATGAGCTGATTTCTGAGCTTGGTCGGGTGTCTCAGGAAATTGAGGCAAAGAATGAGGCAGTGAAGCAGCTTGAGATTGACCTTGAGGCGAAACAAGGTGAGATCCATGGCATTCGTGACCAGGTGAAGGCTGCTACCGATGAAGCAAATGCGGCTCGAGAAGCGGTGATTGCAAACCAGGGTGAAGTGAATCGCCTTGCCCTTTCCAAGTATCGCGGCGCCAATATTGACCCGGTGACGAGCGTTATTTCAGCGCAGAATCCCCAAAGCGCGATTGACCGCACGGCGTATATGACGTCCCTGACGCGCCATCAAGAGCAGACGTTGGAGCGTTTGATGGAGGCCGCGGAATCGGCTGGTGCGTTCCAGCAACGCGCTGCACAGGCTGAGGCGCAGGCGGAATTCCAGGCGGCGCAACTGGAGAATGATCGCAAGCGCGCGGAAAAAGAACGGGAAGATCTGGATCATCAGACGGCGGATATTCGACGTCGCGTCGATTCATTGAATGCTGCTGACCGCGAGCTGTGGATGGCTAAAAACGGTCCTGTAGAGCATTCGCTGCTCGGGATTTCAGGGTCGAACCCATCGGGCATGAGCGCGCTGGAAGTTGCGATGACTAAGGTTGGTTCACCATATGGTTGGGGCGCCACCGGTCCGGACGCGTTTGACTGCTCAGGTTTGGTGTATTGGGCGTATCAACAGCAGGGCAAGACCGTGCCGCGTACGTCTCAGGCGCAGATGGCTGGGGGAACTCCGGTGAGCCGTGAGGAATTGCAGCCTGGTGACGTGATTGGGTACTTCCCAGGCGCGACGCACGTTGGTATTTACGCTGGTAATGGCATGTTGTTGCATGCTTCGGATTATGGAATTCCGGTGCAGGTTGTGCCCATGGATTCGATGCCGTTTTATGGGGCGCGTAGATACTAGTGCCTCGAGTATTGCTGGTTACGAATGATTTCCCGCCCACTGTTGGTGGGATTCAGTCGTATTTGCGGGATTTTGTGGGCACATTGCCTCCACATGAGATCGTGGTATTTGCGTCTACGCAGGATGCGCGTGCTGCAAAGGATTACGACGCCCAGCTGCCGTTTCAGGTTGTGCGGTGGCCGCGCAGGGTGATGCTGCCGACGCCCGCGACGTCGAAACGCATGTGCGAGCTTATCGCGCAGTTTGATATTGAGACCGTGTGGTTTGGTGCCGCGGCGCCGCTGGGGTTGCTGGGGAAGGCGGCGAAGGCGGCGGGGGCGCGACGTGTGGTGGCGTCGACGCACGGGCATGAGGTCGGGTGGGCGAAGTTGCCGGGGGCGCGGTCGGTGCTGCGGAGAATCGGTAAAGCGACGGATGTGGTGACGTATATTTCTGACTACACATTGCGTCGGTTGAAACCTGTGTTTGGCTCGGTGGATTGGCGGCATGTGCCATCGGGGGTGGATACTGAACGATTTCGGCCGCAGGTGGAGAAAGTACCGCAACGACCGACGGTGTGTTGCATTTCGCGGTTAGTCGCCCGGAAGGGGCAAGATTCGCTCATACGTTCGTGGCCCGAGGTGGTGCGGAGGTTTCCTGATGCGCAACTCGTGATTGTGGGATCGGGACGGTACCGCCGTCGCCTGAACAAGCTTGCTGCGCCACTCGGCGATGCGGTGCGGTTTACTGGTGCGCTTAACGACGCCGAGCGAACAACGTTGCTAGCAAGCGCCGATGTGTTTGCAATGCCAGCGCGAACGCGGTTAGGGGGGATCGATGTGGAAGGTTTAGGGATCGTCTATTTGGAAGCGCAAGCATGTGGGGTGCCTGTGATTGCTGGCACGTCTGGAGGTGCGCCGGAAACACTGACTGCGGACAGCGGAATTGTGGTTGATGGGCGTGATATCCAGGCACTTTCATCGTCGATCATTGCGCTGCTTGAAGACCCTGAATTGCGCGCTCAGATGGGTGCGGCGGGACGTCGACACGTGCAGGAACATTGGTCCTGGGACGACCTGGGCGGCCGATTGCGGGAAGTGCTGGGTGTGACAGCGGAATAATATATTTTGGTTGATCGTTATAATTGAACGGTTATTTGGTTTGCTTAAGAGCGGCAGGTGAAGTCTCTTCATGTCCAGAGAGAACGGCCCAGTGACGGTTGGTTTCGATATTGGTGGCACCAACCTACGAGGGGCCGTTGTAGCTGCCTCGGGTACCGTCATTGATTTCGAACAAGTGCCTACTCCGAGCAGCACTGATGCGCTTGAACAGGGAATTCAGTACATTGTGAATAAGCTGCGGCAACGCCACGATATTGCGGCAGTAGGGGTTGCAGTTGCGGCATTCCTAGATTCCGATTGCACTACAGTTCGATTTGCCCCACATTTGCCATGGCGTGATGCGGCCGTGCAGGAGCGGCTGCAAAACCTGTTGCAAGTTCCGGTTCGGCTCGAACACGATGCCAATGCTGCAGCCTGGGGCGAATACCGGTTTGGTGCCGCGCGCAGCGCTACAATTTGGACACTCTTTGCCATTGGTACGGGCATCGGCGGTGCGCTGATGATTAATGGCCAAATTTATCGTGGAGCGTATGGCACCGCACCTGAGTTCGGGCATCTTACGGTGATTCCAGATGGGCGCATATGTCCTTGTGGCAAGCGTGGATGTTTGGAACGGTATTGCTCAGGCACCGCGTTGGTGGCTACGGCTCGGGAGATCATTGCAAGTGGGCGGTTTCCGGACGCTCGGCTCAGCATTGATTACCACGATCGTCCAGAAGCGCTCACCGGCCATATCGTGATGCAATCCGCGCACCGGGGTGATGAAGCGGCACGTGCAGCGGTGGCCGATTTTGCGTACTGGCTTGGTGAAGGCCTGGCCATCGTGTCCGATATTCTTGACCCAGAATTAATTGTGATCGGTGGCGGCGTTGCGGGGGAGGCGATGCTGTACCTTGATGAGGCGCGTTCGCACTTTTCCCGCAAGATTGTTGGTGCCGGCCATCGCCCACTACCAGAATTGCGAATCGCAGAACTAGGAAGTGACGCAGGTATGATTGGCGTAGCAGACTTAGCCCGTCAGCTCGCCTGACCCCGTTTTAGCTCCCGGAAGTAGAAAAAGAATGCATAACAAATGGTACTGGGCTTTTAAAAATATCTTTATGGGACCGCCACTACGGCTTTATAACCGCCCAGAAATCGTAGGCCTTGAACATATCCCATCGAGCGGAAGTGCGATTCTGGCATCGAATCACCAATCAGTGATGGATTCGTTCTATCTACCGCTGTTGTGTCCGCGGCAAATCACGTTTTTGGCCAAACAGGAGTACTTTACGGGTACCTCACTGGTTGGCAGACTGCAAAAGTGGTTTTTTACGAGCGTTGGCCAGGTGCCAATTGACCGGAGTTCGGCAGACGCTGCGCAGGCCGCAATTCAAACCGGTCTCAAGGTATTAGAGCGGGGAGACCTGCTCGGTATTTATCCGGAAGGTACGCGGTCCCCGGACGGCAGAATTTTCAAAGGCAAGACGGGAATGGCATTTATGGCACTCCAGTCAAAGGCGCCGATTATTCCGGTGGCTATGTTAGGGACACGGAAGGCAAATCCAATTGGGTCATGGATTTTGCGCCCAGCGAAAGTGGACATCCGGGTCGGGGAGCCAATTGATCCAGTCGCCTATGTGGAATCGAAAGGGCTCGATCCTGATTCGTACGAGGCGGCCAGAGCGCTCACAGATCATGTGGTGCAAACACTCGCAGAGCTTTCTGGGCAAGAATATGTGGATGCCTATGCAGCTGACGTGAAAGCCGCGTTAGCGGCAGGTGACGGATATCCAGAAGGAACTGCACCGAAACGTCGCTGATTGGGTCCCAGATTTCGGTGGAAATGTAAGTAGCGGGTGATGGGGCTACCGATCTTGCTCAAGGTCCAGTAAGGTTGTTCAAGGCCCAACTTTTCTTGTGGCCCAGGTTTGAGCTCAAGGAGAGGGAGAGCGTGACCAACCAGGCAGTGGTGCATCAAAGTACTGCCCCCAAAAAGGCGGAGCGTTTAGCTTGGCCGGATGCTGCGCGAGGGTTATCAATACTCGGGGTGGTGTTGCTTCATGCGTGTCTGGCGGTGCCAAACGCAATGGATACGCTGCCAGCGCAGTACAACCAAATGCTCTCTCCACTTCGACTGCCGCTGTTTTTCTTGGTGAGTGGGTTCTTTTCGGTCAAGGTCCTTCAATACAGCTTCAAACAATTGTTCATGCGTAGGCTGTGGATTTTTCTTGTTCCGTATGTGATTTGGGTACCTGTAGAACAGTGGTTGAAATGCCTTGAATTTGCCAAGTTTCATGACCAACCGATGCCAGATTTTTGGTTTTATTGGGAAGTCACAATTGGCGGCAGGAACATGTATTGGTTCTTGTATTGCCTCGTTCTTTGCAACCTTGGATTGTGGCTCACGCGGAGACTTCAACCTTGGGCTGCGGTGGCAATATCATTTGTTCCGTTAACGCTGTTAGTGGCATCTGAATGGGAACCTATTGTTGTAAATGTCATGGTGTTTATGCCGATTTTCTTTATCGGAGCACATGGCCGAGCACTTATTGCATGGTTTGCAGATCGTGTGATGTTTCTGTGGGGGCTGGCATTAGCAGCCGTGAGTTATGCGGCTGGGTATGTGCTGGAAACACTGTGGATATTGCGGTTGGAATATCCCGTTGAAGGCTGGCATCTTCCTGGCGATATCCTGCTGGTCAGTGATGATATTGATGTGTTGGTGAAAATGACCGTGCGGTTGTTAATGCTGCCGTCGGCGGTGGCGTTGGTAGTGATACTGTCGCGTGTGCCTGGGATTAATGGCATGTTGGAGTTCTTTGGGCGCCACACATTGGTGTTGTATTTGGGGCATCCAATTGCGCTGACATTGTTGTTTAATTTTACGTATCGTTACGAAGACTTTGCTTTTGTAGAGGACACCGGAAATTTCTGGGATTCCCCAACTGCCTGGATTGGCGTATGCATTATTATCGCGTTTTTCGGCGGTTTGGTATTTGAAGTGCTACGGCGGATACCAGTAATAAAATGGACAATAGCTGCGCCTCCATTGGCGGGTATTTTGGCGAAATTGTCATGAAACCAAAAGGCCGAAGTAACAAACAGCTATAAGAAAAGCTTTGCTACTTCAAAAAAATAAATTATCACGTAGGCTCGTTGGGGATACTCGAACATCTCACCTAAGGAGTAGCCATGAAACGTGTTGGTTATGTTGCGATGATTCCATTGGTCGCGGCGTCACTTGTTGCCTGCGGAGACGGTAACACTGCAGGCACATCAGCTGCCCAATCGGCCGTCGAAGGTGCAACAAGCGCAGCCTCAAGTGCGGCTAGTTCCGCGATGTCCACCAGTGATTCTATGTCAACCACTGATGCAATGTCGCCGAGCGTCGGTGCGCAAGGTGGCGGTGAAGTGTCCGTCGAGGTTGACGGAGCGGCCGTTGAAGGTGACTTCATGCCAGTGACCTGTGTTCCTGGAGACTCTGACGGTATGCCGGAGCTGAAGATCGAAGGCGGAAAGCCGGGCATGGATGAGCTGGACGTCGATATCAATAACCCAGACCAAAGCCCAATGCTGGACAGCCTTGATCTGCACACGGCAAATGTTCGACTCGACACGGAAGAGCCACAGGAGGCTGCCGCCAAGGTTGAACTTGCCGACAACACCTGGATGATCGAAACCGAAGCCTTCCACGAAGGCACACAAGATGTGGCCAAGGTCAACGTTAAAGTATCTTGCCCGACCTAAAACTTGAGGTCGTTGAGTGCTGTCACCTTCGGGTGGCGGCACTTTTTCGTTTCTGGGCGTACACAATGAGTGTGAATATGACGACGAGAGACACAATCACATATGAACTGCCTGCAAACTGTTGTGCGAAATTCCATTGGAGTTCCGCGCCGTCATTGATGGACAGCATCCAATGCGGAGGGAATAGCCCAAGGAAGGCAATCGTTACGAACGCAATACCAGCGAGGCGACTGTGTGTCATCGCAGCCGCGAACAATACCAGTGCCGGGACGATCCACACCCAGTGGTGCGACCAAGACACAGGGGAACACAACAGAGCAACCAGCGAATTCAGCGTGACCGCGACAGCTGGTTGCGCACGCAACATTGCCCAGGCGATGAGCCCAATAACGATCAGCAGACTCAGTTTCCACATCGTCTCAGAAGGGCCTTCGCCGAAAAATCGGAACAATAAACCACGCAACGACTGGTTACCCGCATATTCAAGGCCGCCGATTCGGGAGGGATCCGTGAGGGTGTTGAACCAGTATTCTTTGGAGTTCTCGGGACTAATAAGCCACGCCAATGCTGTAAAGCCAACACCTGATCCGACGGCTACACCTGCCGACTTCCAGTCTTTTCGAAGTAAGAAATATAGCCCAAAGACCGCTGGGGTGAGCTTAACTGCGGCTGCGAATCCGATCCATACACCACGAGGAAGCCACGGTTTTTTCGTCAGTGTGTCCACGAGGACAAGCGCCATCAGAAAAATATTGACCTGAACAAAATCGAGGGTTTCAGTAATTGGTTCAAGGAATAGCACTGCAGGCAAGGCAACGAGTGCCGTGAGCCGTGCTGGCATGGTGGGGGCGGCGTGGCGAATCACAATGACTAAGCACCACCACAACACGATCGTGGAGGCGAGGTCGAAAACAACAGCACCGAAGGACAGCGGAACCCACGCGAGTGGGGCGAACAAAATTGCGGAGATTGGGGGATAGGTGAACGGAAGTTTGATACCACCTACGGAATAATCTTGGGTGTATAAGTTCTCCCCACGAAGGAATGCACGTCCACCTTCGCGATAAACATCAATATCAATGTGGTACCGCCAAAACTCATTGGTGCCGATGGCATCAAAATTCACTACCCGAAGCGAAAACGCGTAGAGCGTCAACAACAATGCTGCCGCAATCACGGCCGGATGCCCCAGAATGCGGCTAATTTGCTGTGTTGTTAGCACGGGTTGTGCAGGATTTTGGTGTTTGAGGGTACTCACGTTAGAAAATTTTAACGGGGATGAGTAGAAAGGACTACGCTAAGTTCGGCAAATGTGAATGATTGAATGAATTGGTAGGTGTAGAGTGCGGTTTTTTTACGACACAGAATTTATTGAAGATGGCACAACGATTGAGCTCATTTCTATCGGAATTGTTCGTGAAGATGGAAAAGAATATTACGCAGTGTCTACCGCGTTTGATCCACAGAAAGCCAATGATTGGGTTCGAAAACATGTACTTAGGCAGTTGCCAAGTCCTGGGGATTCAGCATGGCGGAGCCCAGAGCAAATTAAAGCCGATATTTTAGAATTTTTATTTGAAGCGCCGGGCGATCCAGAACTCTGGGCATGGGTTGGGGCTTATGACCATGTTGTGTTGGTGCAACTTTGGGGCGACATGATGGGCCTGCCTCGGCGTGTGCCCCGGTTTACCAGGGAGTTAAAGCAGTATTGGGAGTTTGCAGGACGTCCAAAATTGCCTAAATTGCCGGAAGGCAACCACAATGCCCTCGTGGACGCGCGCCATAATTTGGCGAAATTTAAAGTATGCGTTGAAGCCTTACCCATTTCGGCAAAAAATTCTGCGGTTGGAACAGCATAGGTGCACCGTAAGTATGGTATAGAACGATGACATTTTCGTTTTTAGAAGATGCCGTGATGTCCATGGTTAAATAGTGTGGTGAGTTGGACAGTAGATATCCCCGTGGCTGAGCTCCCTGATTTGCCGCCATTGCCAGGTGGCATTCAGGAGCGTTTTGATGACGTTATTTCACGCCCCGCATACCAGCAGCCAAGCTGGGATCAGCAGCAAGCAAATACCGTCCGCAAAATCTTAGAGTCGGTGCCGCCGATTGTTGTGGCGCCGGAGATTCGTGCGTTGCGTAAACAGCTGGAGCAGGTTGCTCTGGGTAAGGCGTTTTTATTACAAGGCGGCGATTGTGCGGAAACGTTTGAGTCCAACACGGAACCACACATTCGTGCCAATATTAAAACGCTTCTTCAAATGGCTGTGGTGCTTACTTATGGTGCCTCAACCCCGGTCGTGAAAATGGCGCGTATTGCGGGCCAGTACGCGAAACCGCGTTCGCAGGATCTAGATGCGAACGGGTTGCCGAATTACCGGGGCGACATTGTAAATGCCGTGGAAG
>JAUMZC010000030.1:0-15805 GCA_030528295.1 Corynebacterium sp. | reverse complement strand
GTCACGACCCTGCCCGCATGATTCGTGCGTATGCAAACTCTTCCGCCGCTATGAACCTGGTTCGTGCGCTGACGTCTTCCGGCACCGCTGATCTGCACCGGTTAAATGAATGGAACCGCGAATTCGTAGCGCAATCTCGTGCCGGTGCACGCTATGAAGCACTCGCACAGGAGATTGAACGCGGCATGGCGTTTATGGCTGCGTGTGGAGTGGCTGATGATAATTTGCGGCATGCAAACATTTACTGCTCACATGAGGCGTTACTCGTGGATTATGAGCGTGCCATGTTGCGTCTTGCGGAAGATGAGGACGGCAATGTTGAGCTGTATAACCTCTCGGCGCACCAAGTGTGGATCGGCGAGCGTACTCGTGGTTTAGAGGATTTCCACGTGAATTTTGCCGCATTGATCGCAAATCCGATCGGTTTGAAGATTGGTCCAACGGTGACCCCTGAAGAAGCGGTCGCTTACGCAGATCGCCTTGATCCAAACTTTGAGCCAGGCCGTTTAACGCTCGTTGCTCGTATGGGGCATGATAAGGTGCGCAGTGTTCTTCCGGGCATTGTGGAGGCTGTTGAAGCTTCCGGCCACAAGGTGATTTGGCAATGCGATCCGATGCACGGCAATACGACCACAGCTTCGAATGGCTATAAGACCCGCCACTTCGACAAAGTGATCGATGAGGTGCAAGGTTTCTTCGAGGTGCACCGTCAATTGGGTACGCACCCAGGTGGCATTCATATCGAACTCACTGGTGAAGATGTGACCGAGTGTTTGGGTGGCGCCGAGGACATCACTGACGTTGACCTCCCAGGCCGCTACGAATCCGCCTGTGACCCACGCCTGAACACCCAGCAATCACTGGAGCTGTCCTTCTTGGTTGCTGAAATGCTTCGAAACTAGCAGCGTATCGACGCCGCGACGCACCTGACCTCATGTAAGGTTCAGGTGCGCTTGCGAACGTGGCTGCGATAAATGTGCAACCGAGGATCACGTAATGGATCGCCATGAGATTTTGGATTGGTGTCCATTCGCCATGGGGGAGCCATTTATGAAATTGCCCAATTGTGGTTGCACCAAGCGCCCACCAAGCCCACCATCGCATATGAAACACCCATGCGATAACTATGCCGGGAAGGAGCCATACCCAGTGGTGTGACCAACTAATCGGTGAGGCAATGAGCCCAAAGATGGCAATTGCGATCAGTGCGGTGGCATTGACGCGAGCCCTGCAGGCCGCCCAATACGTGAATATTCCTAGTGCGAGCACGAACCATGGCCAAACTCCTGGGATTCCGGCGCGAAACAGTGCGGCCATCATTGCAACATTCGTGGAGTTATGGGGTTCGCCGATGCGCTCTGCGTTCCACAGTGTGGCTGAGAAGTACTGCCAGCTATCTTGCCAACGCACAAGTGCGGTGAGTGCGGTAGTCACTATGAACGCTCCGCCCATCCAGCACGCTGAACGATAATCTTTTCGTGCTAAAAAGTACAGGAACAATACGCCTGGAGTGAGTTTTATTGCGGTGGCAATTCCGGTGAGTATTCCACGGGGAATGATGCGTTCAGGACGTAGACAATCATGGATCACCAGAGCCATTAAAAGAATATTGATTTGTCCAAACGTCAACGTGCTGGTTACTGGTTCGAGTAGGAGGCCGCATGTTGTGGCTGGCAACGCCAGGTGTTGCATTTGTGCCAATGCCATGGTTGTGCGGAGACACCACCAGAGGCAGCCAGCGGAAAGCACAGTCATGAGTATTTCCGCTGGAAATTGTTCGAGTAGGGCCAGCGGGGTCAACAGGAATGCCGCAAACGGTGGATATGTGAATGGTAGTGCCGAGGACGCGGTGGGATAGTCCTGGAAGTACAATTCGCCGGGCTGTTGCAGTATTGCGCGGGCTCCTTGGCGGTACACATCGATGTCTACTTGATACCGCCAACCGGAGGCGTTGATGCTTACCGCTGCCAGAGCAACGGCAAGCATGACGAGGCTAGAAGGGGTAGAGAGTAACCGTCGCCCCATATTCAACAAGCGTTGTGGGGGCCGGTGATTGCGAAATAATTCGGTCAGAATTACTTGCATCATCAACACCTTCAACTTCAAAACCTTCACGCTTTAACGCGTTTACGGCATCTTTCACGGTACGGCCGATCACCATTGGTACCCGGATCTGTCGCGTCACAGTGAGGTCCACCTGGGCATTCGATGGATCTAGCAATCTTCCAGGTAGCGGGACAGTTCCGGAGACGACTTTGGTGCCGCCGTTGCCGGAGGAATCGTCAGTAACTGATCGAATACTAATACCAACTTCGGCGAGTTTCCGCTTCGCTTCAGCTTCGGTCAATCCGGTTACATCCGGAATTTCAATCGCATTCGAAACAACTAATTTCACTTGCGTGCCACGAGGAACTTCTTTATTAATTTCAGGCTGTGTGGATACCACGTGGCCGCGGGCAATATCGGCATCAAAGATTTCTTCAATCCCAGAAACTTTTAATCCGGAGTCTTCTAAAATCTGCACGGCTTCTTCACGGGTTTTACTGCGCACGTCGGGGACGTTGACCGGTGCGGGTCCTTTGCTCAGCGCCACCACCACAATCGAATGGGTGTTTACCTCTTGCCCAATTCCGGGTTCTGTAGAGACCACGCCCCCTTGTGGCACTTCGTTGGAGTACACATCGTCGCCTTGTTGCCACACAAGTGTGCGTTCTTCTAGGAGTTTTCGGTATTCGTTGGCGTCATAGGATTCCGGGATACCAGGAATGGTGGGTTTTCCCAGGGACACTAACACGGCGATCTCGCCCCCACGCGGTGCTAAACCGCCAGGCTCCGGATCGCTGCTTGCTACGAGTCCGGCTTGGATTTCATCGGAATATACGTCAGAAAAACTGGCTGTAAATCCAGATTCCGTCAGGGCGGTCTCAGCCGCTGTACGTTCTAAACCCACAATTTGCGGGACCTCGTCGTAGCGGCCTGAACCAATCCACCAGCCGCCGACAATCACGCAGACTGTAAGAATTCCTATAACGATTAACCAGATGCCAAGCTTGAGTTTCGAGCGATTCTCTACCGGGGCAGGGCCAGGACGCTCCGGCTCAACTTTCGCGGGTAGGGCATGCGGATGCTGTGTGTTTGGTGGCCCGGGGATTGGGGTTTGCGGGACTTGCAGGGTATGTTGCGGACCGCCGTCTTGGACTGGGATTTCGCCAGTGGTTTCGGTGGGACGTTGATATGCGGTTGTTGCATGGACAGGTGGCGCACCAGGAGGCGGCGCTATTTTTGTGGGGGCGTCCTCGTTTTCCGGAACGGCAGGAATCACGGTTGTGGCGGCGTTTTCCAGGGATGTGCCAACGCCGGCTGCGACCATGGCAGAGGTGAGCAGGTCTGTTGGTGGAGAGGCTTTCGCGTTTGCCCGGTGCGCCGCCGAGTTCATGGGGATTGGGATCTCGTGGTCAGGGAGATTGAGTTCAGCAACTGTCTGCTCAAGCGCTGTGAGGAATTCTCCAGCGTTGGCAAAGCGATGCTCCGGTTGCCGGGCGGTTGCTTTCTGGATGAGTTGATCAAATTCTTGAGGTATGTCTTGACGTCGCGTAGAGGGCGCTGGGACGTCCTCGTTGAGGCGCTTATAGGCATGGGCTACCGGGGTGTCGCCAGTGAAGGGTGTGCGGCCAATAAGAAGCTCAAAAAACAATAAGCCCGCCGAATACACATCGCTTTGTGGTCCGGTGTCTCCGCCGGTGACTTGCTCGGGGGAGAGGTATGAGACGGTTCCCACGATTTGGTCGGTGGAATGGCGAGCATCGGCACCGGCGCGAACGAGCCCAAAATCGGCGAGTTTTACCTGGTGGTTGCCGTTAATCAGCACGTTGTCGGGTTTGATGTCGCGGTGCACCATGCCTGCATCGTGTGCAACAGAAAGGCCGGTGAGTACGCTGCGCATTACCGCAGCTGCAGCAGCAGGATCCATGGGGCCGCGTTCGTCGAGGAGCTCCCGAAGGGTGCCGCCGGTAATAAGCTCCATTATTAAGAACACATGTTCGCCATCGCTGCTGGCGTCATACACATTGACCAAGCAGGGGTGGGAAAGCATGGCCATGGAACGTGCTTCCCTGCGGAAGCGAGTGCGGAAAATCGGGTCGTCGACAAACCTTTCGTCCATCACTTTCGCGGCTACGCTACGGCCTAAGCGGAGGTCAATGCATCGATAGACGGTAGACATGCCACCCCGCGCTATGGGGGTTTCAATTCGATAGCGGCCCTCAAGGACGTCGCCAACCTTCAATCCTGCCATGCGCACCATCTTGCCCGATTATGAACGTTAAAAGCTAGCTCAGCTTAGGCTGTTCGCCACCGGCGGACATCCTTAGCTAGATTGAATGCTGTGAGTTCCATTCCTGCGATGCATAAGGTCCTGCCAGCTGACGAACCTGTCATCACCATCCCTGAAGCTGCTGAGCAAATGGGGGTAGTGGTGACGAGGGTGTTTCACTTAATCAACGATCATCATGTCATTCCGGTTCTTCGGGACGGAGTGAAGCTGCTCCCTGTGAAGTATTTCAATAAGCACGGGGAGTTATTAAAGTTTGTTCCTGGTGTGATTGCGTTGCTATCTGACGGTGGCTTCCAAGATGAAGAAATTTTGAGGTATCTCTTCACGGAAGATGATTCACTGCCGGGCCGCCCGATCGATGCACTGCATGGCCATTTGGCCAGGGAGGTTATGCGCCGGGCGCAAGCGATGGCGTTTTAGCGTTGAGGGTGCCGTGCTCAATCCAACGGACGGCGTACCAGGCAATGGTTGCTGCGGCGCCCATCCAAAACACGTTGTAGAGCTGGTGGTTACCGCTGCCGGTGAATGAGAAGGCAATAAGGATAGATAGCCCGGTAGTCCAGCGAACGATCTGTGGGTTGGGTCGGAACGTACCAATCAGGCAAATGAGGCTGGTGTAGTACCAGGGCAGTGTGACGGCGTTGAAAATCACGGCTACGGCGTACGCTGCTGCGATTCCTTTGATGGCGTCGCTATCTGTGCGGCGGAAGAGCCACCAGACCGTGACAAGCCCGAGCAGCATGAGGATTTGCGATACGGTTCGCGCGGTGATGAGGAACGAATTGTATGAAAACTCTTCGTTGACTAACGACGCCGCGGGGGTAACTAATCCAGAAAGCATCGACGGCAGTGCCAGGGGGTTGACCACTTTTGAGTTTCCGGAGATTTGCGTGACCCAGCCCCAGGAGGATCCAGACGTCCAGGTGACCAACGCCACCACGATGACGGAAAGGGCGGTCATCCAGGCGCCGCTGAAGACAAACGCAAGTACCCGCTGATAGTTCTTATGTTCGGGTTTTTCGAGGGTGTGGGTTGCCATCCACACCATGAACGGTAGTGCGAAGATTGCGGTTGCCTTGAGCGAGACGGACAGTGAGACGAGTATGACGGCGATGATAAAGCGACGTCGTAAAGCGAACACAATGCCGATACATACAAGGCCAACCATGATGGATTCGTTGTGCATGCCGCCGATGAGGTGGAGGGTCATCACGGGGTTTGCTACCCCAAGCCAAAGTGCCAGGTGGGGGTCGCCACCGAGGGCCTGGGCGATGCGTGGAACAGCCCAAACGATCATGCCAAAACCAGCAAGGGATACAAGCTTGTAGCAAATGACACCGAGGGTGACGTTATCGCCAACCAGGCGGGTAATTCCCTCGCCAAGCCAGAGGTGGAGCGGGCCGTATGGGGTCGTGGTGTTGCGCCAGTCGTGGCTTACTTCCAGCAGAAATGGGCCGGGGTTGACGGCGGCGCCTTGGGTGTAGGGGTCGAAACCGTCGCGCATCATGGCGCCCTGCATCAGGTAGGAGTAGACGTCGCGGGAAAGGATCGGGGCAGCGAAAATAAACGGCGGAATCCACCATTTCAGGGCAGTGAGGGTGTGTTCTTTTTGACGCCCCAGCAGCACCCAGGCCGCCACAAAAAGTACCAGCGCGCACCAAAACGTGACATTAGAAAAACCGGCGCCATGTCCGAATGACATAAACGACCATCCGAGCGCATCCAAGACACCACCGCGGTTGCGGGTCGCACCACCACCAAACGACGCAATCGTGAGCAATATGGCGCCGAGGAATCCTAAGTAGACAGGGTTACGCATGGCGGGACGTGGCTGTCAGTGCCAAGGATTTTAGGGTTTCAAGGGCGTCAGACGGTAAGGACTCGTCGAGGTGAGCAATGCCAGTATCAACCAGTGCCTGAATCATTTCCTCAATGCGTTCGAGTGCGCCGCTGCGCTGAATAATGTCGGGCAAACCTTCGATATTTGGGGTACCAATGCGTTCGCGCAGGATTGCGGCTTCCGAAGGATTTGTGGCGTCGAGAAGCTGCAAGGTAGTGGCGAGGAGGACGGTCCGCTTGCCTTCGCGGAGATCGTCACCTGCGGGCTTTCCGGTGACTGCAGGGTCTCCAAAGACGCCAAGAACATCGTCACGCAGCTGGTAGGCAACGCCGACACTGCGACCATATGCGAGGAATGCATCGGCGGACGTATTTGCGATTGCCGCCCCAAGGTGCAGTGGGCGAGCAATGGTATATGCGGCGGTTTTATACAGATTGATCTTTTCGGCTTCTTCAACACGTTCGTCTCCGGAAGCTTCGACCGTAATATCGAGGATTTGACCAGCGATCACTTCGGTTCGCATCGCCCGCCACGGCACCAGCGCGCGGTGGAGCGCGGCGTCGCTAAGCCCTGCAGAGTTCAACATATCGTCCGACCAGGTGAGTGCGAGGTCGCCGATGAGCGTTGCCACAGCCTTGCCGTAATGCGCGGAATCGCCGTTCCACCCCTGGTCACGGTGATGTTTTTCGACGGCGCGGTGCACAGTGGGCTTGCCGCGGCGCGTGTCGGAGGAATCAATGATGTCATCGTGGATCAATGCGCAGGCTTGAATAAATTCCAATGCGCTAATTGCACGCAATACGGCATGTGGATCTTCGTCACTTTCTGCGGAGACAAAACCAGCCCACGCGAACATGGGTCTGACTCGTTTCCCGCCTTTCATAAAGTCACATAAAATTTCGAATGCCAGGGCGGTTGCTGGATCGATATCGCAGATTTCCGCACGGCGGCTTGCTAAATACTCCGCCAAAATCGCATCAACATGCTGTGGAATCTCATCGATTGCAATCACAAAAACCGTCCTCTTCGTTGGGGCATGCGTGTTATCAGAATAAAATACCCAGGCATGACTGCAAGGAATTACCAGCTCGCCATTACCGACACGCTCAAACGACCCACACCTGGACGTGTGCCGTTTTCCGTCGAGTTTATGCCCCCGCGTGACGACGCCGCAGAAACACGGCTGCGTAACGCGGCAAAAACATTCCACGACCTCGGTGCTTCCTTTGTGTCCGTCACATACGGGGCAGGTGGTAGCACGCGTGAACGAACCGCACGGGTGGCGCGACGCTTGGCCCAACAACCATTAACCACACTGGTGCACCTCACGCTAGTCGATCACACGCGCGAAGAATTAGTGGATATCCTGCAGGAGTACGCCCGCTTGGGGCTTTCAAACCTGTTGGCGCTTCGTGGTGACCCGCCGGGGGATCCCCTTGGGGATTGGGTACCCACGGCTGGCGGGTTGACGTATGCCAGTGAATTGATTGAACTCGTGCAAACGCTGCCGGAATGCGATCACTTTGAAATTGGTATTGCCTCATTCCCAGAAGGGCATTACCGGGCAGCCACGCTGGAAGAAGATACCCACTATACGCTGGAAAAACTTCGCGCAGGAGCGAACTATTCAATCACTCAAATGTTCTTCGATGTGGAGCATTATTTACGGCTACGGGATCGCCTGGCCAGTGACCCTGAACACGGCGCCAAGCCGATTATTCCCGGGTTGATGCCAATTACAAGTTTGCGTTCAGTTCGCCGCCAAATGGAACTCAGCGGTGCTGCATTGCCGCCCGCACTTGAACGGCGTCTTGAACGCGCCGCCGCGGGCGATGAGGAGGCGAACAAGGCCGCTATCCGCGAGGTAGGTATTGAAGTCACCACAGAAATGGCCGAACGGCTAATCGCGGAAGGTGCACCTGACCTGCACTTTATGACGCTGAATTTAGTTCGCGCGACGCAGGAGGTGCTCCATAACCTTGGCATGGCACCTGCGGCCGAGATGGATTTAATCCGCTAGGATCGTTTGGTCTTTGAGCGGCAACGGTACCCAGAGGACGGCGAAGGGACGGTCGTCGCCGGAGAAATGAAAGTTTCGGAGCAAGTCTTTAAACCCTAAGCTCCGATACAGCCCAAATGCTGCGTTGTTTTCGTTTTCAACCTCGGGGGTGGAAAGCAGCGCATAGTTTGATTCGGCGTGCCTGGCCAGTGCTTGAACAAGTGCGCGACCAATGCCGCGTCCTTGGCGGCTGGGTAGGACGTGGATTTCCGCCATTTCAAAATAATGCCGCAGGATCCGTTTCGCATCTGGGCCATACTTACCGCTGCGAATGAGTCCATGGTGGATTTGCTGATACCACCAGTGCTGTCGGTTGCCGATGTATCCGAATGCAATTCCGACTGGTTTGTTGTTATCCAACGCGCATATTGCAGTAAACCCGGCATTGCGGGTGAGTTGCTGCCAATTATTTATTCGGGTGTGGCGGATACCGGGGTGATATCCCATAGCTTGCAAATAAATATCAACAAATTCCCCAGCATGATGAACAAATTCGGGGTTGCTGAGGTGACGCAAAGAAACACTCACGCTTACTAGCATATGTAAAAGCCAATAGAACGTTTGTTCTAATTCTGTTTGGAGGGGTTGTTAGGGTTGCAGACATTAGTTCGAATGGAGAGGAGTAATCCGATGTCAAACGTAGTTTCTGCCACCTTCTACCGCGCAGATGGGCGACGTGGAGACTTCCTTTCGCGGGCATATGGATTACTCAACCAGGCGCATGATTACTTCCAGGCAGGCGATGGGTTGCTCGCAATTGATGCTGGCTATCAGGCTGCGCTACGTGCTGCAGGGGCGCGGCTGGTAGGCACATCAACTCGGCTTGGAGCTTGGGAGCGGTTGCGGCGTATCGACGCCGCGGGGGCGCGGCAAGCTGCGGAGTTTAGCTGTTGGTCTTCGGTGCGGGCGCGCGCAATTATGGGATTATCAAGTGGCAAAACCATGCTTGAAATTCACGATTTTCTTGACAGGGTAGCTTGTTTTATAGAAGAAGTAGATACACGATTACCGCAGGTAGCGTAGTAATGCTCACGGTTCGGGAACTTTCCAGCTACGCTTGGCGTTATATCTACGTATAAAGCAAGCCAGCACAGTGGAGGAACCGTGTCGCTTTCTGAGCAGGAGCAGAGGATGCTTCGGGAAATCGAGCAATCATTGCTCGCTGATGACCCTGCATTCGGCGCCGTCGTTGCCGGGCATGCCCCAGAGCCGCAATCTGGGTTTATGTTACGGGGTCTCGCTATCACTGTTGTGGGGCTGGTAATGCTTATCGGTGGCGTTGCCTTGAGTCAGCAGAGCCTCTGGTTTACCGCACTGAGCGTACTGGGTTTTCTTGTGATGTTTGGTGCGGGAGTGTGGATGTTGCGCGGGGGAGGTGGCGGGCCGAAGTTGGCTGCGAAACCAGTGAAACTCAAGTCTGGTGCTCTCGGGTCCCGCATGGAAGAGAATTTTCGAAAGCGATTTGAAGATCCGCGAAATTAGTACCACTGCGTAATACGTAACAATCCCCGCCACGGCGGGGATTTTTTCTGCCCACTTTGCCCCACAATGCTAAGTGCACTACCTAAAAATGCGGTACACAAAGTGTCTTATGGGGTTTATGTTACGCATGTGAGGGGTGCTTTTTCTAATTTTTTACTGAGAGCCCCACTTTCATTCACCTATGTTGACCTGCGTAAATAATAAATAATGGGGTGAAATGGGAGTTTTGGGGTGTTAAAAGTGGGGCAAAGTGGGGTAGTGTGGGGCACAACGGAGTTTATCTCCGTGAGGTTGGATCGTCAGGAATGCGGAAGGTTGGCCACGGGATGTTCCTTGGTACCTACACTCCAAAGCTTGACGATAAGGGCCGCCTTACGCTTCCCGCGAAATTTCGTGAGGAATTGGCGGGTGGCCTGATGGTGACCAAAGGGCAAGACCACTCTCTTGCTGTGTACCCGCGCGAAGAGTTCGCTGCGCGTGCACGCAAAGCAGCGGCTGTCTCGCGCACCAACCCAAAGGCTCGTGCTTTTATCCGTAACCTAGCTGCTAGTGCGGATGAACAACGGCCTGATGGGCATGGTCGGATCACCTTATCCGCAGCTCATCGCGCATACGCTAACTTAACCAAAGAGTGTGTGGTGATTGGTTCTGTGGACTTCCTCGAAATCTGGGACGCAGAGTCCTGGGCTGCATATCAGGCGGAGACGGAAGACTCCTTCTCCGATGCTGAGGACGACGTTTTGGGTGGCTTATTGTAAGTCGCCGCAGGGTGCGTGTAAGGACTCTGCCCGCTGGATCTGGTGTACTTCCCCGATACCAGATCCAGCGGGCAGGGCTCTATACGTACTCTGCATTACCAGCAAGCTTCCGGCACCGAGAGGGGGACAAGCCTTATGAATAATGAACAACAACACCATGGGCATGTTCCTGTTCTTAAGGAACGTGTAACTGAGCTCCTTGCTCCAAGTATGCACTCTCAGGCCGTCATTATTGATGCCACCTTAGGCGCCGGAGGGCACAGTGAACATTTCCTTAACGTGTTTCCAGACGCATATGTTATTGGGCTAGATCGGGACCCCAAAGCCCTTGCAAATGCTCGGCAACGCCTCGCTCGTTTTGGTGAACGCTTCGTCGGCGTGCACACACGATTCGATGGTATGAGCGAAGCGATTGCGAGTGGCGAGGGCGAAGCATTCGAACGGGCGCGCGAGGGTGTTGCGGGCGCGTTGTTTGATCTGGGTGTTTCTTCGATGCAGCTGGATCAAGTGGATCGTGGGTTTGCCTATAAGGTGGATGCGCCACTTGATATGCGGATGGATCCAACCCATGGCATGACCGCGGCCGATATTTTAAACACTTATTCGCATGGTGAGTTGGCGCATGTGCTGAAGACCTACGGTGATGAGCGTTTTGCCGGGAAAATTGCTTCGGCGATTGTTCGGGAACGTGAAAAATCCCCGTTTACGCATTCAGCGCGATTGGTGGAGTTGTTGTACGCAACAATTCCAGCCGCTACTCGTCGAACAGGTGGTCACCCTGCAAAGCGGACATTTCAAGCGTTGCGGGTGGAAGTGAATAGTGAATTAGATTCACTGGCCGCGGTAATCCCAATGATCGGTGACGCGCTTGGTGTTGGCGGTCGAGCGGTATTTATGAGCTATCAATCTCTGGAAGACAAGATTGTGAAAAAGCAATTGGTCGAGATGACAGCATCAAAGACCCCGCCCGGATTGCCAATAGATCTTCCCGGAACATCTCCGAAATTCCGTTTGATTACGCGCGGTGCGGAGAAGGCGTCAGCAGCAGAAATTGAAGAAAATCCCAGGGCTGCACCCGTACGGGTGCGTGCAATTGAACGACTCGAAGTGCACTAGAAGGAGGCAGCGATGACCCAATTGACAACAGTGCGTCCTCAATCCACCGCACTTCCACGAACTACTACAACCCCAGCCCGGAGGAAGTTCCAACATACTCCAGGATCTCGCCAGGTTGTTTCGGTTCGCGGTCGGCGGGTAACCACTACCCGAAAAGCTGATCCTAAGCTTGTTAAATTCATGGTTGTTGTGACTGGCGTGCTCTTTGGCGGTGTAATTACCACAATTGGGCTGTCCGGCATCTCAACAGAACAGACGTTTCAATTGCAAGAACTGAGTGCGCAAGAAACCCAGTTGAATAATCAATTGGAGTCATTGCATCGTGATGTCGAATCGGCTCGTTCATCTGCTGAAATTGCACGCCGCGCAGCTGATATGGGCATGGTAGTCCCTGAACAACCTGGTGTGTTGATGGTGATGGAGGATGGGGAAGTTGTAGAGCAACGACCTGCTGATCCATCGAAAACACGGCCGATTATTGATGTGAACGGGAAGCAGATTGCACCGTCACGCGCATCTTCGAATCCCGATGAAACTCGTGACGTCAGCGATAACCTCAACCCATTGCCCCAAAGTAACCAACAACGGCCAACAGCAGTTCCAGGGGTGACTCCATACGCGCCTCGAACTGATGGTGGTGCCCGGTGATTCGTGAAGTAGACCCTGTAAAGCTTGGCCGTCACCGATTGCGGATTATTAAGATCGTTGCGGTGGTGACGGTTGCACTACTTGTTGGTCGCCTGGCATGGGTGCAGTTGGTGTGGGGGCCAACGCTTGCGGCCGTTGCAGAGCAGCAACGCGCACGCACCTACAAAGATCCTGCACGTCGCGGCACCATCACGGATCGTGATGGTAAGCGGCTTGCCTATACAATGCAGGCGCGATCGCTGACAATTTCTCCAAAGATGCTGCGCAGCGAAATCGAGGAACGTCATGAAAAGTTCCCTGATGATTTCGGACCTCTTGATGAAACTTTGAAGGATATTTCAAAGCGCATTCCCGAGATGATCGAAAAAGCGGACGAAGATTCTGACAAGAATTCTGCAAAGAAATCCACGAAGGAATCTTCCGAAAAAGTATCCGCCAAGGAAATTCTGGAAAAGCTCAAGGCAGACACCAACTATGAGGTATTAGTCCGCAATGTTGATCCAGATGTGGCAGCAAATATCGCGGCTGAGATTCCGGGCATTGCTGCTGATCATCAAGATATTCGCCAATACCCAAACGGCGCGATTGGTGAAAACATCATCGGGAAAATCAGCATGGATGGTGTTGGTCAGTTCGGTTTCGAAGCTGCATCGGACAGCGTCTTGGCTGGCATTGATGGCCGTTCCACGGAAGACGTGTCAACGGATGGGCAGGTGATTCCAGGCACGCTGCGAGATAAGGTGCCGGTCGTTGATGGCGCAGACGTTGAACTTACCATCGACCTCGACTTGCAAACATTTGTTCAGCAGCAAATCGAGCAAGCTAAATCGAACTCACTTGCGCAAGGGGCGTCGGCAGTTGTGCTTGATGCCGCAACTGGCGAGGTGCTGGCAATGGCCAACGATGGGACGATCGACCCAACGGGAGACATTAGCCGGCAACTTGAAAAAGGAAAGAACTTTGACAATCCGGCTGTTACGCACCCCTTTGAACCGGGATCTGTGGCGAAGGTAATTACCGCATCTGCTGCGATTGAAGATGGCCTGACCACCCCAGATGAAGTTTGGCAAGTTCCAGGAACTATCAATATGTCTGGTGTGACTGTGAAAGATGCGTGGGAACACGGCACCGTCGGATTTACCACAACTGGTATTTTCGGAAAGTCGTCCAATGTTGGCACGCTGATGATGGCCGAGCGAGTTGGCGAAGATCGCTTCAATGACATGCTTGAAAAGTTTGGAATCGGGCAATCCACTGGGATCGAGCTACCAAGTGAATCTGAGGGTTTGCTTCCTGCACGTTCGCAATGGTCTGGCGGCACGTTTGCAAACCTGCCGATTGGTCAGGGAATGTCGTTGACGTTATTGCAAATGGCAGGCGTGTATCAGGCGGTTGCTAATGACGGTGAGCGTATTCAGCCTCGGATTATTCGGAAGGTAACAAACCCAGACGGAACAACTGTGGACCAACAGCCCCCGGAGAAGATTCGCGTGATGAGTCCTGAGAGTGCGACGACGGTTCGCGATATGTTCCGCTCAGTAACCCAAGATGATCCAACGGGTGTGCAAATGGGCACGGGTGCGGCTGCGGCCGTGGAGGGGTATCAAATCGCGGGTAAAACTGGTACTGCCCAAAAAGTAGATCCGGCGTGTAATTGCTATTCGAATTCTAAGTATTGGATCACGTTTGCGGGTATTGCTCCGGCAGATGATCCTCGCTATGTCATTGCATTGATGCTGGATGAACCTAAGCGTGGCGTTCATGGTGAAGGTGGCCAGTCATCCGCACCTTTGTTCCGTGACATCGCTTCTTGGTTATTAAATCGGGATAACATCCCCCTTTCTGCGCCTGTGGAAGGTCCGTTCGTCCTTCAAACACCGTAGTCTGGAATAGTTCGGCGAAGACTCGTGACCAAGGAGAGAATCCGATGGACTTGACTACGCTTGCGAAGATCGCAGGTGGGAGGCTTGTAAACCCCGCAGAAATATCCATTGATGCGATTGGGCTTCATGCTCAAGAATTGGATTCGGGCGGTGTATTTGCTGCATTGCCAGGAACAAAAGTCCACGGTGCAAGTTTCGCTCAAGATTCGAAAGCGTCGGCTATTCTTACCGACGCCGCGGGATTAGAGCTGCTTGCAGGGGAAACGCGCCCAATCATTGTGGTGCCAAATGTCCGTGCGATTCTCGGGTCGGTCGCGGCGGCCGTGTACGGCAATCCCAGTGAGGATCTGGTGATTATTGGCATTACTGGAACGTCCGGCAAAACCACAACAACACATATGTTGGACGTGGGATTGCGGTCAATGGGATATAAGGTGGGCCTGATTGGCACCACTGGAACCAAGATTGATGGCCAGTGGGTTCCCACGTCGCTGACCACCCCGGAGGCGCCGAAACTTCAAGAGCTGTTTGCGTTGATGCGTGACCGTGGTGTGACACATGTGGTGATGGAGGTTTCCAGCCATGCGTTGACACTCGGCCGTGTTCAGGGAACCAAGTTCGATGTGGCGGCGTTTACCAATCTCTCCCAAGATCATTTGGATTTCCATCACACGATGGAAGAGTATTTTGAAGCTAAAGCAGTGTTTTTTGATGGGATGGCAACAACGAACATTGCGTTTCCTGAAGACTGGGGCCAGAAGATTTTGGAACGGTTTGGGGGCGTCCCAGTCGGTGACATTACAGTGTTAGGACCACAACACTTCACGGTGCAGGTGGGGGAGGAATTGGTTGAGATTCAGCTTTCCTTACCCGGCTATTTCAATATTTTGAACGCCGCGTTAGCCGTAAGTTGCGTTGCTGCAGTTGGTATTGATCCGAAGGAATTTGCGCGTGGACTCTCCGAAGTAGGAGTTCCGGGTCGGATGGAAGTTGTTGATGCTGGCCAAGAGTTTCTAGCAGTTGTGGATTATGCGCATAAGCCAGCCGCTGTAGCGGCGGTGTTGGATGCGTTACGGCAGGATCGTCCCAATGGTCGGCTTGGTATTGTGCTTGGCGCTGGCGGTGACCGAGATGCAAGTAAACGTTCGATTATGGGGGAGATTGCTGCGCAGCAAGCAGATTTTGTTGTGGTGACGGATGATAATCCTCGTTCGGAAGACCCAGCGACGATTCGTGCGGCGGTGATGGAAGGGGCGTCGAAAGGCGCTGCTGAAGTCCATGAAATTGGTGATAGGGCGCAAGCAATCCGTGCCGCGGTGGCGTGGGCGAAACCTGGTGATGCGATTGTTATTGCTGGTAAAGGGCATGAAACCGGGCAACTCATTCAGGGTGTAACACATCCTTTTGATGATCGTTTGGAGTTGGCGGAGGCGTTGCGCGAGGTGTACGCATGATTTCGATGACAGTTGGGGAACTCGCAACGATTCTGGGTGGCACGCTTCATGGTGCTGATCCGGAAACATTGATCACCAGTTCGGTTGAGTTTGATTCCCGGAAAATCACACCAGGTTCGGTCTTTTTTGCGATGCCCGGCGCGCGCGTTGACGGGCACGATTTCGCGCAAGCAGCGATCGAACAAGGTGCTGTCGTTGTGGTGGCGGCCCGGGAGGTTCCGGTTGCGTCGAT
>JAUMZC010000156.1 GCA_030528295.1 Corynebacterium sp. | reverse complement strand
AGTTCGTTCGCGAGGCATCAAACCACGAATACGTTCCCATTCCGGCACCAACGAGTTCCAAAGCCCGTGTTTTTCAAGTTGCGTCACAATAAACGCATTAGAGGCGAGCATCGCGAAGAAATCATACACCGCCGCTTTAGGCCAAGGGTTCGGAAGCGGGGGCACGTGCTGTAACGCGGCCCACGTGGACGACGCCACTGGAAGGCCCGTTCGTGCGGCGGCCGCAGCTACCCGCAACACCAACCCCGGATCGTCCAAGTTTGGGTTTCGCGATAACGTGACCATGCCGCCTGCATCCACCACATCAAGGTCCAGCGGTTTGCGCGCATATCGACGCCCCGAAGGTACAACTCTGCGTGCAGTGCTCAGCGCGTCGGTCACTGCCTCATCGATCACATGAGCGTGTTGAGCAAGCTGACGGGATAGCTCGTATCGATCTTGGAATCCGAGATGAAGTGCGATATCTGCGGCGAACTCTGGATCCAACACGTCTCGTTTACGACGAGCCTCCACGTGTAACAGTGTTCGGGTATCGAGCAGCAGCTGCTTCGGCTCCGACAATGCCGGAGCATCGCACAGATTGCCTAATGCGAGGGCACGGATTAACTCAATATCACGCAAGGCACCTCGACCATGTTTAATATCCGGCCGAGTCATAGTCACCACCGGACCTGAACGCCGCCAGCGAGCAATCGCGGCGTCGACAACCGCTGAAAAATTTCGATGCAACCCCACCCGCCATTGTTGCAATACCCGTTTACGTGTGTGTTCGAATAAGTCTCGATCGCCGGCGACGAACGTCATATCCAGCAGCGCCAAACCTGCGGTGATATCTGAGCCGATGATCGCGGTACACTCCTGCGGCGTGCGCACAGCATAATCCACACGCAGTTGCGAATCCCAAAGTGGGTACCACATCGAATCAACGTGGTCCGGCAATTCATCGGTGTGCAGTAACACAAGATCGACGTCTGAATATGGTGTCATTTCCTCACGGGCAAATGAACCTGTGGCCACCAATGCCGTACCACTTGGCAATGGCAGTGCCGAAAGAACGTTCCAAGCGCGTTGCCGTGCCGCAGCGCGCAGATTAGAGGGCTGCATCACCGCGCTCTCCGGTTCGCACCCTCACCACATCATCAACATCGATCACCCAGATTTTTCCGTCGCCAACTTTCCCAGTCCGCGCCGCATCTGTCACACATTCCAACACATCTTCTACAGACTCATCCCCGACCAAGATTTCGATTTTGAGTTTGGGAACGAAATCCACTGCATACTCGGCGCCCCGATAGACGTCGGAATGCCCTTTTTGCCGCCCAAACCCCTGCACTTCCGTCACGGTCATGCCCACGACGCCAGCTTGCTCAAGGGCAGCCTTAATTTCATTGAGCGTAAACGGCTTCACCACAGCAGTCACAAGCTTCATTCCAACCTCCATACAACGGACTCTTGTTGAGTCTAGTCGAGTCAGATTCGCTACTCCGTACTGCCGTAAACCCCCAGAAATTAAAATCTCCCGACAGCCTATTCACTGCCAGGAGATTCTGTTTTTGCGTATCAACAATCGAACCGATCAAGAGGCCGAGTGGTGAACCTGTTGCTTCGCAAACACCCAAATCTTTGAACACGGTTCGTCTTGTATGGGAAGAATCAACCGTGAAACATCTAGATGCTTTTAAAGCGTTACCATTAATGATACTACAAAATACAAACTGGAAAAGATCCAATTAAACCTATCAACAACACTTCGAACTTGTTCATTGTGTTGCACGTCTGCAGCGCAGGGAAAATAACTTCGCTAGGCTGGTCCAACATGACCCACCGCGCAGTGGTCACCAATCATCATCGTCCTTGAGGAGTGTTTATGGGCCTTGACGCTGTTATCCCTTGCGATTGCTACCGCCAAGGACGAGCAACCACATGCCCTGTTGACCCTCAGTTTATCGACGATGACCACGGAATACTCTACGTAAAAGACCAATCCGCAACGGGCGAAGCCCCCGACGACGCGACCGTAGAACTATTTTGGGAATGGTTACGCACCGCGTGCCCGCACCCTCATCAACAACTGTTCAGCACACGGATCGGCAGCTGGTGGTCAACCCAATTGTTCTACGATTGCCTTGAGCAAACCACAACGGTAGACGTGACAACACTGCGCAACATTATGCCGCAAATGGAATGCGAAATCGTCACCCCGAATACTGCAATTCAAGCATTAGAAGAGCTGGAAAACTTCACAAAAACCCCCATTAATTTCCAGGGCTGGGCGCTCGTCAATGAACTCACTGGTGACGAATTTTGCCACACAAGCCGCAGTTCAACGGTTGTTTGCAATGATAACGGCGCAATTCACTTTGATGCAGATGGCATCACAATTACCAATAAGCACAAAACGTCATTCCGGACACAACGGTTGACCCAGCGCACTAACTTTGGCATCCCAACTCTCACCACCGATACCGGGCAACAGGTTTTTGGTCTTCAGCTTGGCAATCAACCTGCGGATTGGGTGGTGCGGCAGCGTGCCTTCACCGGTGGTGATTTGTCCTGCGCCCAACCACTCTCTCAAACCTTACGAACATCCATTCAACATCAAATGCCCATACATATGTGCTACTAAAGCTAATACGAACGAAATCCCCACGCATACTACGTGGGGATCCCGAACATGGACACGCCTATCTGAACTTCAGCGGCTTACCCTAATAACGCATCAACAAAGCTTTCGGCCTCAAACGGCGCGAGGTCATCGGCGCCTTCACCAAGACCAACAAGC
>JAUMZC010000029.1:5109-26621 GCA_030528295.1 Corynebacterium sp. | reverse complement strand
CCAAATACACCAATTGGGCACAACTTGGTGTAAAAAGCGACATCATTTATGGATCTATCACGACCCAGCGCTCACGACCCTAGCTTTTCGGCGCCGCGCCTGCAACTGCCTGCACTTTCGGGGTTGCTGACGTGCGCGCCGTCGAGAAGCGTTGAATTGCGTACAATTGGTTACCTGGGTATTGTCGCCAAAAACACCATCTTGTGGACAATTGGTGTAAAAAGCGACACCGAACCCCTTCTGGAGCTAAAATTTTGTCGCCAAATACACCAATTGGGCACAACATGGTGTAAAAAGCGACATTAATTATTGATCGAGCACTATTTTCAGTCGATCCCCAAGCTGTGTGCGCGCCAAAGGCAACGGTAACTGGGCCTCAGAAGTCCCTGGCATAACAACAGCACCATTTGGCGCAATAGCCACAGGGTCTACGCAGCCACCACCGCCCAAACACTAACGCCCCAGCGGCCCTACTTCGGCCGGTCGATGTGGCGGATACGCCAGCGGAGGTCTTCGGCTTTGGCTTTGAGGGTTTTGCGGAGTTCTCGGGTTTTGCGCGTTCTGAACTCACTTGCGATTGCGAGCCATCGGCTGAGCTCGTTGGGTGGGATGTTTTCGGGGAGCTCGTAGTCGTCGTAATCGGGGTCCGTGGATGAGAACCCCAGTTTGGTGCTGGACTGCGTCACCAACGTTTCCAGGTCCATGGCCTGGGGTTTTACCGGAGGAACCATGCGCGGTTCGGGTCGCCCATCGATAGCGTATGCGACCACGTTGATGTCCGGGCCGTCGTCAGTAATGCCAAGCCAGCCCTGCTGCGCCGCCTTCACCAAATCGTGCGGGTGGAACGGCAGTTCGATTCCGTGCCCCTCGCCGCCCCACAGCGGTTCTTCGAACGGTTCAGGAACCCCGAAGTCTTCGTAGACGCGAGTGCGGCGTGCGCAGAGGGCGCGTTTGAGTTGTCCGGCGCGCCAGTGGGCAATGCCGCCGAGGCCAGTGTGTTCATTTACGGCGAAGACGTAGATGTCGGTGGCGGGGAGAGACTTTAATAGTCTCGGACTGAGGTTCGAAAGTTCGTGAGCTTGATCGAGGATTGTTTGTACCACGGTGACACCTGGGTAACCGCCGATATAGTACTCACCGCGGGAGGTTTTGGCGGATCGGTTCAAGGGGAACTGTCCGAAAATCGTGATCGGCCACCGCGGGTTGAGTTGTGCAAGATATTTGCGGCCGAAGCCGCGGTCGGCTTTTGGTTCGGCGGCGAGTACGCGTGCAGGGTTGGCGGCGGTAACGAACCAGATGGTCACTACTGCCTGGTGGGGTGCGGGCATGCGTCAGCTCCTGGGGCGCTTGGTGTTGGTGCGCACCCCGAGGAGCACGTCTTCCCAATGTGGTGTTACTGCTTTTCGACGTCGCTTAGGCTCCGGCGTTTTCGCTGGTTGCGGCCGTATTTTCTCGTCGCTTTCGAGGATTCCATCGCCGTGCTGTTGGGGTTCCTCATTCACGATTGGGATTGGAGCGGTCTGCTCGTTGGTGGTGGGTACGTCAAAATGTGGGAGGCTGCGGACTGGTCGTGAGAACTGAGGATCGATAAGGTCTGCTGCACTAGCGTTTCGGGCGACAACGGTGGGGGAGGCTGCGGTGCCTTTGGGGTGATACGACCATTCGGCAGTGTTTTCGGATATGCCGGATTGCCAACTCACGCGAACGACCCATTGCCCGGAGGCATCTCGGTAGGAATCCCACTTGGAAGTAGTCAGGTCTATTTCGCGCGCTGCGAATGCGGTGGCGAGGATTTCCCACAACGTGAGGGAGGCGGGGCCGTCGTCACGCACCGGAAGGGCGCGTTTTGCCAGCTCAGCCATGCGTGAGCGCTCGAGGAGGATGGGGTGCGCGAACGGTTCGATGCGGGATTCGCGCACGCCGATCGCCTCTGCAATTTCGCTTATTGACGCCCCGCCCCGGATGCGGTCTTGGATCTCGCGGGGGCGCATCGTGAGAGGTCCGGAGCGATGGCTTTCTGGATCCTGCAATCCAGCAATTGATTCGAGCGTAGGTTCGATATCTTCGGTGGGCTTTTGCTTGGGCGGTTCCGGGGGTGGCTCGGGTGCGCTTTCGGTTTCCGGTTCGTACTTAGGTGCGTCTGGGGCGGTGAGTATTTCTAAGAGAGAATCGTCGACAGCGAGGAAGAATTGCTCGCCGGAGTCCTCAGCACACAACACCAGTGAGGTGGCATTTGACTCGTGTGCGACAAGGTGCAGCTCGCGCATGGTTCTCCTCAAAAAGCTCGTATACTTTCATACACCCACTTGGGGTTGCTGTAACCACCATAACGTGAACTTTGTGCTCAATGGCGTCTAAATCGCCGTCAAAGAGCTTGATGATTTTGGACGATCCACAGTGAATTAATACTCTCTAGTGAATTCAGGGGGATTATCAATGAAAAACACAGTGAATTCTTGGCTGGAGCCTATCGGTGACGTCTCTCGGTAGCATGTTGGCAAAGCTACGTAAGGATTTCAAATGGACTTTCAGTTTCAGCACAACGCAGTTTTTGATTATTCACTTGATGCGGTATTTCGCTATTACGAATCTCCGGGAACAGTAGTTCGACTTACGCCCGACTGGTCAGCAACGATCTTGCGTGAACCCACACAAGGGTTAGAAGTGGGATCGCGAACGGAATTACTCATCGGTCCGCCTTGGGCAAAGACGTTAACCAACAAGAATCTCGGGGCGCGTTGGTTGGCAGAACATACACAATATGAAGCCGGTAAGGGTTTTACAGACGAAATGCGCTCCGGCCCAATGCAATCCTGGGTACATAGCCACAATTTTTCCGCCGATGAGGAAAATAGAACGGTGGTGAACGATGAAGTTCGTTACGAATTGCCCTTGCAGTTTGCACTCAATAGAACTCCAAAAATTATCCAGGATAAAGCACAGCAACGATCTCACGCAGAACTCGAGCGGATATTCAATTTCCGAACTCAACAAACCAAAGCCGACCTCGCATTCCAAACGGAATTGCAACAATTCACGTCCACGCCTAAGACCATTGTGATGAGCGGTGCCTCTGGCCTGGTTGGTACGGCACTATCAGCAATGCTGCGTTCGGCAGGCCACCGGGTTGTTGTACTTGTGCGAACCAATGGCAATGACATACCCCCAATGCCTCCAGGCCAGCGCGCAGTTAGGTGGAATCCGCAAGGCGAGATTTTGGATGCACGTGAACTTATCGGCGCGGATATTGTGATCAACCTGGCTGGTGCCCCGATCGCGGGAAGCTTCTCTGAACAGCACAAGTCGCGAATATACGAATCGCGACTTTCCGCGACCCGAACCCTTGTATCAGCAATGAAACAAGTGATCCATCTCGGTGGGCCGCAGGTGCTGATCAGTGCTTCTGCGACGGGCTTGTACGGTCCGGACGTCGAAAATGTAAGTGAACAAGCCCCGGTGGGCGAAGGCTTTCTCGCTCACGTGTGTGAGGCCTGGGAGCGGGAAGCGGTTGCGGCGGAGGAGGCTGGAATCCGGGTGGCGCGCATTCGCACTGGCCTTGTCCTGAGCGCGCGCGGTGGAATTCTCGGGGCGCAACTGCCCTTGTATCTTGCGGGCGGTGGCGGGCCAATCGGGGGTGGAGCGATGTGGATGCCGTGGATTGGACTTGAGGATTTGCTGCGAATTTATGTTCTTGCTGCGCTGAACCCCGCAATCAGTGGGGCGGTGAATGCTGTAGCCCCGAACCCAGTTCGGCAACGAGAATTCGCAAAGACACTTGGTAAAATCCTGCGCCGACCTGCGATTATTCCTGTTCCTGCTGTCGCGCCAACAACGCTGCTCGGTGAAGAAGGGGCACGTGAACTTGCGCTCAGTTCGTGCCGGGCAATCCCGGAAGCATTAGAAAAGGTTGGGTACCAATTTCGGCACCCAACCTTAGAACAGGCGTTGGCACACACCCTCGGCCGCGGGTCCACGTTTGCGTGAACTCTCGCGATTCCGGTCGCGTTTACTTCGCGGCTGCTCCGGAATCCAGGACAAAGTCGATTGCCTTGGTCAAGGTGACAATGTCGGCGGAGTCGATTGCTGGGAACATGCCAATTCGAAGCTGGTTGCGACCCAATTTCCGGTATGGCTCAATATCCACAATTCCGTTCGCACGTAGCACCTTAGCGATGGCCGCGGCGTCGATAGTGTCGTCGAAATCGATAGTGCCAACTACCAGCGAGCGCTTGGCGGGGTCGGAAACGTAGCAGGAAGCCTCGGGGCGCGCATCAGCCCACGAATACAGTGCTTGAGAAGACGCGGTGGTGCGCTCGACCATGTCAGCGAGGCCGCCGTGCTCATTCATCCACTGCACCTGGTTGTCCATCAGCAGTAAGGTGCCCACAGCGGGAGTGTTGTAGGTCTGGTCCTTGCGGGAGTTATCCACCGCAGTCTTCAAGCTCAGGAAGGCCGGGATGAAACGGTCACTTGCGGCAATCTTTTCGATGCGTTCAATTGCGGCAGGGCTCATTGCGGCGAACCACAGGCCACCATCGGACGCGAAGCACTTCTGGGGGGAGAAGTAGTAGACGTCTGTTTGGCTGATATCTACGGGTAGACCACCTGCGCCGGACGTTGCGTCGATGGCGATCAGGGCGTCGGTATCCGGACGGACAACGTCTGCCATCGCGCCAGTGGATGTTTCATTGTGGGCCCAGCCGAGCAGGTCGCAGCCCTCCATCGCCTGGGGGGCGGGGGCGTCGCCAGGCTCAGCGGTGACGACGGTTGGTTCCGCAAGCCATGGTGCTTTCTTGGCGGCCGCAGCGAACTTTCCGGAGAATTCGCCGAAGGAAAGGTGTCCGGATTTGTTTTCGATTAAGCCGAAGGTGGCGGAATCCCAAAACGCGGTGGCGCCGCCGAGGGAGAGGATGATTTCGTAGCCTTCCGGAAGCTGGAAGAGCTCTTTCAAACCTTCCCGGATCGATCCGACTACATTCTTTACCCCAGCTTGACGGTGCGAAGTGCCCATAATTGCGGACTGGCCATCAACAATGGCTTGAACCTGAGCGGGGCGAACTTTGGACGGGCCACAGCCGAAGCGGCCATCGACTGGAAGAAGTTCTTGGGGGAGTGAGAGGAACTCGGACATGTCGAAGCGAAGACACTTTCTGTGAGCGTACAAAGGGTGCACATTACTTTAGTCCCCTGTACTTCGTTTCGGCGTACCCTGGGTATATGACTGCTGATATTGCCCTCAAAAGTGGGAGGTACCACGCCTGGATCACGAGCCTAGGAGGAGGCATTCGGGGTTTAACCTGGGGTGGGAAAAACCTCACTGATACCTACCCTGTGGGAACGCCTATTCCAGCTGCGTGTGGAATTATGCTCGGGCCTTGGCCGAATAGGACCGCAGACGGAATATTTTCGCATCGGGGACATATTTATCGCCTGCCGATTACGGAACCGGAACGCAATAACGCTATTCACGGGTTTATTGGTGATGTTGAGTGGGAAGTGAAAGCTGCAACACCAGATAGTGCACACCTCCAGCACCTGCTTGAGCCTCGCCCAGGTTGGCCATGGCGTATGCGATTTGATAATTACTACACGTTGAGCGATGAGGGGCTGGAGTGCCGCTCAGTTGTTACGAATATGTCCAGCCACCGAATTCCATTTGGGTTCGGCGTGCATACATACATTAACGCCCAGGATGCGCTTCTCGACGAATGCGTACTCGACGTGCCAGCGGCCGCTCGGCTGCCACTCGATCCAGACCGTAACCTCCCCTGCGGCCCCTTGACTCTGGTAGGTGGAACGCAATTTGACCTGCAAGATCGGCAGCTCGCTGGTACGTGGCTTGATGACGCATTCACCGTGCATCCGGCTCGGAAAACCGTGTGTAAAGTAGTTAATTCCGCTGGCGTAGGTTCACAGATTTGGTGGGATGATTCGTTCGGCTGGGTCCAGGTATATACGGCACCGAATTTCCCGCGCCGTGGCCGCGCGATTGCGATCGAGCCCATGACCTGTCCACCAAACGCATTGCGAACCGGAGTTGATTTGATTTATCTCCAACCCGGAGAACATTGGGAGGCTTCTTGGGGTGTAGCGGGGGTAGGGGGAGAGGGTAAAAAGTAAATCTTGCGAAGTTTTACTTCACCGAGTCCGTTTTATTTGCAGTAGTGGCACCACAGGTGATGAAGCGGAGGTGTATTCCGTGTCACAGAATTAGTTTCATTCTGTGACGCTCTCTTTCTATAGGGGCTGTGAACTGCGTTATCGCGACGAATTGTCGTTTCGGAGAGGTTTTTAGGTATGGATCGGTGCGAAATACTCCGGTGGATTATTGGAATGTCATCGACTTTGTAGCATTTCCTTTTCCCGGCAAAGAATGCTGTTAAGGTTCGCTAATTCAGGTGCAACCATGTGGCTAAAACAGCAATACCGGTATAGGTTGTAGGCATGCCCGCCAGGTGTGGATTGCGTGTGTACTTACCTAAACCATACGGGGAATTAACCCAAAGGTGATGGTCCCGCGGCTGGTCCCAGCACTAGGTAAGGGTCTTGAAACCAACGTTCGAAAGGTAAACAGTGGCTACTGATAACAAGGATAAGGCGGTACTTCATTACCCCGGTGGCGAGTTTGAGATGGACATTCTCAAAGCTACTGAGGGCAATGACGGCATCGTCCTTGGGAAAATGCTCGGCGAAACCGGTCTGGTCACCTATGACCCCGGCTATGTGAGCACCGGTTCCACCGAATCCAAGATCACCTACATTGATGGTGACAAGGGCATTCTGCGCTACCGCGGCTACGCCATTGAGGATTTGGCTGAGCATGCCACCTTCAACGAGGTTTCCTACCTCCTCATCAAGGGTGAGCTTCCTACTCAGGAGCAATTGCTGAAGTTTAACGATGAAGTTCGCCACCACACTCTTTTGGACGAAGATTTCAAAGCACAGTTCAGCGTGTTCCCGCGCAACGCCCACCCAATGGCTGTTCTCGCGTCTTCGCTCAACATTCTGTCCACTTACTATCAGGACTCCCTGAATCCGCTGAACCCCGAGCACTTGGAGAAGGCAACCGTACGCCTCATGGCCAAGGTGCCAATGCTTGCTGCATATGCTCACCGCGCACGCAACGGTGAGCCCTACATGTATCCAGACAACTCCTTGAACGCCCGCGAGAACTTCCTCCGCATGATGTTCGGCTTCCCAACCGAACCGTACGAGGTTGATCCGCTCCTGGTGAAGGCTCTTGATCAGCTCCTGATCCTGCACGCTGATCATGAGCAGAACTGCTCCACCTCCACCGTCCGTATGGTTGCCTCCTCACAGGCGAACATGTTTGTGGCTGTGGCTGCTGGCATCAACGCACTGTCTGGCCCGCTGCATGGTGGTGCCAACCAGGCTGTGTTGGAAATGCTGGACGACATCAAGGCTAATGGCGGTGATGCAACCGACTTTATGACGCGCGTGAAGAACAAGGAGCCAGGCGTCCGCCTCATGGGCTTTGGCCACCGCGTATACAAGAACTACGATCCGCGTGCTGCGATTATCAAGAAGACCGCACACGAGGTCATCGAGAAGCTCGGTGGAGACGATACCCTCGAGCTTGCCATGAACCTTGAAGAAATCGCACTGGCAGACGATTACTTCATCAGCCGTCGCCTGTACCCGAACGTAGACTTCTACACCGGCCTGATTTACCGGGCAATGGGCTTCCCGACGGACTTCTTTACGGTCCTTTTCGCAATGGGACGTCTCCCAGGATGGATCGCTCAGTACCGCGAGCTGATCGAGGATCCAACCTCTAAGATCTATCGTCCACGTCAGATCTACACCGGTGAAACGCTGCGTCCGTTCGTACCTCGCGACCAGCGCTAAGAGCGTGTAGCTCATCAGCTAAAGCTGGAATTGGTCACAATCCACGTATAATCGTTTGGAATGTTTGATCGATTTCAGCTTTTTCTTGTTATTGATCAATCGCTTCACATGTACAACTAAGGAGTATTCCCTCATGGAAAAACCCCAGATTGAGGTCCCAGCGGGCCCCGCACCAGAAGATCTTGTCATTGCAGACATCGTCGAAGGTGATGGCCCTGAAGCTCAGCCGGGTGGCATGGTGGAAGTCCACTATGTTGGTGTGGACTTTGAAACTGGTGAAGAATTCGATTCTTCCTGGGATCGCGGACAAACGATCGAATTCCCTCTCAATGGTTTGATCGCAGGTTGGCAAGAAGGTATCCCAGGCATGAAGGTCGGCGGGCGTCGACAACTTGTGATCCCACCGGAGGCCGCTTACGGCCCAGCCGGTGGCGGTCACCCATTGTCCGGACGCACACTGGTATTCGTCATCGATTTGGTCAGCGTTGGCTAAACCCTTAACCAGTAATCCCCGTCATACATAATGACGGGGACTTTGTTATCACCACATGTTGGCTCGGTGGCTTTACGCAACATTGAACATGCCGCGGCGTCGTCAAGCATTTTGGTTGCGCACAACCGTTGACCTGCGATCTGACACAGATTCCATAAAAATGCCGAAATTTATGGAATCTGCGACGAAAAAGGCCTTATTTTGTCACAAAATCCATAAAAAATGCGAATTTTATGGAATCTGTGACAGATGCCTGGTGAATCGCTGTACACAATCTATTTTTGTGTCGCAAATTCCATTACAACCGACGAAATTTATGGAATCTGTGACAACCGTGCACAATATATTCAACTTTTGTGCCCCGTGTCACTATTTGATGCTGCATCGGACCGCAGAAGGGCGAATGATCTGGCGATGCTAGCGGATAAAATGCATGCAACTGACCAAAGCGAGTTGGCCGTCGATGGATACGGCGACGTGACGAGCGTTATGGATGATCTCACTGCGGGAGTATTGCACCTGCACACTATGGGGAAAATCGAATGTTGCTTCGATTGAATGCCGTCCGGTAACTTCGGGCTCCAATATGAACAGATGTGGTCGGTCCACGAGATCGGGCTGGTGTTTGAGCTCACTTAAGCCCATTGTTAGGCCAACAGCGCGGGGGTGAAACTTGGTAAATCCCAGGACGCCAGCAAGATCGAAGGAGCGTAAACCAACCTGTCGTTCCAGGTGATCCAGCTCCGCTTGGCGCTCGTCGAGGGGGAATAGCGGGTCAAGTGAAGGGTCGGACCATTCGAACCAAGCGATCCGTTTTCCCTCGATCATCAGTAGTAATGTCCCAACGATATACTCCGCGGGCCGCTGCAGAACCAAAGTAATTTCGGGGGAAAATTCGTGTATTAGTTCGGCTCCGGAAGGATCCAGCCTATGGGCAACCGGACTACCACACGTTTCCGGGCTGCTGCCGGCCCCCCGCTGCTCGGCCACTCCAAAACCTGCATCCCCAACACCTGTACCCCCACTCACGTTGCCGTAGTCGAGGTATCGCTGGTGGTCGGCGGCGTCGGTAAGTATTTCGGGGTGGGTGAAGGAGCCGAGGAGCATGGTGCTTTCCTTAGTGAATTTTCGCTGCGGCTTGGACTGCTTCGCTGACTGCGGGTGCCACATGGGGGTTGAGTGGGGAGGGTACCACATGTTCGGCATCGAGTTTAGGGGTGGCGATTTCGGCGATGGCGCGGGAGGCGGCGAGCTTCATGGCCGTGGTGATGGTGGGGGCGCCGGCGGTGAGAGCGCCGTGGAAGATGCCGGGGAAGGCGAGGACGTTGTTGATTTGGTTGGGCATGTCGCTGCGTCCGGTGGCGATGACGGCGCCGTATTTGGCGGCGAGGGCGGGGTCGATTTCGGGGTCGGGGTTCGCCAGGGAGAAGAGGATTGGCTTTGGTGCCATGTGTTGGAGGTCGGATTCTTTGATGTGGCCGCGGGAGAGTCCGATGAAGGTGTCGGCGCCTTCGAGGGCTTCGGTGACGCCGCCGACGAGCCCGCGGGGGTTGGTGATGGCGGCGATGTCTTGTTTGACGCTATTGAGCGGGGTGCGGCCGCTGTGAATGATTCCTCGGGAGTCGAGGACGGTGATGTCGCGTACACCGGCGCCAATAAGGATTTTGGTGCAGGCAACGCCGGCGGCACCGGCACCGGAGATGACGACGCGCAGGTCGTGGAGGTCTCGGTCGAGTAGCGCGCAGGCGTTTTGAAGCGCCGCGAGAATCACGATTGCGGTGCCGTGCTGGTCGTCGTGCATGACGGGAATATTGAGCGCTGCGTCGAGGCGGCGTTCGATTTCAAAGCAGCGTGGGGCGGAAATATCCTCAAGGTTGATACCACCGAAGCTTGGGGCGAGGGCTGTGATGGTGTCAACGATCGTATCGACGTCCGTCGTATCCAGCACGATTGGCACGGCATTGAGGTTTGCAAAACGGCCGAACAGTTGGGCTTTGCCTTCCATGACTGGCAGGGCCGCTTTGGCGCCGATATTTCCCAGACCAAGTACTGAGGTGCCATCGGACACGATTGCTACTGTTTTCGAAGCCCAGGTGTATTCCCGAACAAGTGTCGGATCGTCGGCGATTGCCTCGCATACTCGTGCTACCCCTGGGGTGTAGGCGAGGGAGAGGTCGCGAACGGTTTCCAGGGGGCGTCGGGAGGCGGTGGTGAGTTTGCCGCCATAGTGGGCGTCGAAAATTTCGGAATCGGTGAGGGCCCCATAGTCATGGTCATTCATGACTCTTAACCCTAGATCAGGCGTGCGGGAAGTGCCTCATAGTGTCGGAAGCGTTGTTCCCGACCAACCCGCCGTGGATGATGCTCGAGTTCCCAGAGTGTGAAGTTAATATGCGCCAGCACATTGTCCATAAACTCATGTGGATGGTCGGCGGCATCACCGTGTTCAGGGATAAGTCCGTCCACGATCCCGGCTTCCAGAAGCGCGTGCGCACCAACGCCCTGCTCTTCCATCATTTGTGCGGCGTGTTCAGTATCACGATAAATAATGGCAGATGCCCCCTCCGGGGGGAGTGGGGAAAGCCAGGCATTTTCGGCTGCGAGCACACGATCGGATGGGAGCATGGCGAGGGCGGCGCCACCACAGCCTTGGCCGAGGATGACGGATACGGTGGGGACGTCGACGTCGACAAGCTCGCCGAGGGTGCGCGCAATCGAGCCCGCCATGCCATTTTCCTCCGCCGCTTGCGACAGTTCCGCGCCGGGTGTGTCAATGATACTGATGAGCGGAAGTTGCAACTCATGTGCTAATTGAATGCCGCGCCGAGCAAAGCGCAAAGCCGCCGGCCCAAGCTCCGTCATTGCGTGCGGTGGTTGCTGGTGCCGGTCTTGGCCAATGATCACCACTGGCCGCGCCCCTAGCCGCGCCAACGCCACTGTCACCGCAGGCGAACGACGTCCCTCACCCGTGCCGGACAATTCGATCCAGTGTTCGGCGAGCGCTTGTTTGATATCCCGCAAACCCGGTCGATCCAGGCGCCGGGTGCGCGTGATGGCATCCCAGGTCCCGCGTTTCGACGCCGCGTCCACCGCCGGGGGCGTCGCTGGCTCACCGCTCGGCTGGTAGGGCAATAACACATCAACAATCTTGACCACGGCTTCTCGTAATTGGGTGGGGGAGATGACACCATCGATCACTCCATGAAACGCCAGGTTCTCTCCGGTTTGGACGCCCTCTGGCATGGGCTTTCCAGTGGTCAGTTCCACCACGCGGGGGCCGAGGAATCCAAGCAGGGCATCGGGCTCCGCAAACGTGAAGTGCCCCGCGGACCCCCAGGATGCCATCACACCACCAGTGGTGGGATTTCGGAGGTACACCAGGAACGGCAAGTGCGCATCTTTGTGCCGATATACCGCCGTTGTGATAGAGACCATAAGTGCGAATGCGGGGGTGCCTTCTTGCATCCTTGTTCCCCCGGAAGAAGGTGAAATCAGCAGCGGCAACCCCTCGGCTGTGGCGCGGTGAATTCCAGCGATAATGCGCCTGGCGGTCGCTGCGCCGATAGACCCGCCAAGGAACGAAAATTCGCTCAGAACGAATGCGACCCGTGTGCCCCCTACAGTGCCTTCACCAGTAATAACAGCTTCATCTACGCCGCTTTTTTCGCGCGCTTTTGCGAGCGCTGCTTGGTATTCGGGGGAGATGTTTCCGTACTCTGGTGGGGTATCCCAACTGCGAAACGAATCGGGGTCTAAAACCTGTTCAATCAGGTGCTTTGCACTGGTGCGACTCATACCCAAAATCTAACGCCTTTATAACTGTGATGATGATCTTTCTGACCCAACGGGGGTGATCCGTGTTTAATGGGATCATGATCGTTCCTTCAGTCACACTTAACGATGGCACCGAAATGCCGCAACTTGGTTTCGGAACTTGGCAGCTTGAAGGCGAGCATTGCTACCCGGCCGTGCGGAAAGCAATAGAAGTCGGCTACCGCCATATTGATACCGCCGCAATCTACGGCAATGAACGGGAAGTCGGCACGGCGATACGTGACGCCATTTCTGCTGGTGATGTCACACGCGACGAGCTTTTTATTGTGACCAAGTTATGGAACAACCAACACCATGAACCTGGCGTAGCGTTCCAGCAGTCCCTTGACCGATTAGGTCTCGATTACATCGACCTGTATCTCCTTCACTGGCCTTGCCCGAAGCAGCAACAGTACCTTTCCGCGTTTGAGGGAATGGCCAGAATCCAAGGACTGGGCACTGTCCAATCGATCGGTGTGTGTAATTTCTATCAGTCGGCGTTGGAGGAATTGGTGGCTGGCACCGGTGTGGTTCCTGCGGTGAATCAGATCGAATTGCATCCGGGGTTCCCGCAATTGGAACTGCAGAAGCTGCACCACGAACTTGGGATCATTACGGAATCTTGGTCGCCGCTAGGCCAAGGAAAGATCCTCAATGATCCGGCAATCCGTGCGATCGCTGAAACGCATGGTCGAACCCCCGCGCAGGTGATTTTGCGCTGGCATCTCCAGCAGGAACTTGTGCCATTGCCAAAGTCTGCGACCGAGACTCGGATCGCGGAAAACATGCAAATATTTGATTTCCATCTCAGTGACACCGAAATGGACTCACTGACAGCTTTGAATTCTGGACGAATTGGCCCTGATCCCATGGAGTTCCCTGAATGATCATTCAAGAACGAGACGGATACCTACTCACCATTACCTTGGACCGTGATCCGCACCGAAACTCGCTCACCGCTGAGGTGTGCAATGAGGTGGCAAACGTGGTCGATTCCTTGGATACGCCGGATATTCGTGCGGTGTTGATCCGCGGGCGAGGAAAGGCATTCTGCGCGGGTGCTGATCTTAAAGGTGGGGTTTATGGTGATGATTTTCACGGAGCGCTTCATCGTATGCTTCGCAGTATCCTTGATTGCCCCGTTCCGGTGATTGCCGACGTCCAAGGGCCTGCTGTCGGTGCTGGCACTCAACTCGCACTGGCTTGCGATCTCCGTGTGGTGGGCGATGGTGGATGGTTCCGCGTCCCTCCAGCCGAACTGGGGTTCGCCTTGGATAACTGGACGATCCGGCGCGCTGTTTCCATGCTCGGAGGATCTGTTGCCCGATCGGTGCTGTTAGCAGCCGAAAAAGTGGATGCTGATACCGCCGCTGCCGTTGGATTCGCAAACCTGCGCGGTGATGCGGACGATGCTTGGACGTACGCGCAGCGCATTGCCGGGTACGCGCCTTTGGCGTTGCGCCAGCTCAAGGGCGTGCTCAACGATGAAGGCTTCGGTTTCGCACTGCGCCCAAACCAGCAGCAACTCTACGATCAGTGCTGGTCAAGTGATGATGCTGCGGAGGCGCGTACGGCCCGGGCGGAGAAACGCACTCCGGTGTTCCGCGGGCAATAGGCGCGTTTCGACGTCGCGCCGAGCTTAATGTTTTTGCCTGCCCCGCCCTCCTGGCATTGGGGAACTGGGGTGCGGTCGGAGATGACTATGATCGTTTGTTATGGCGTATACCTCATCTTCGGGTTTGTCCCGCGCGGAAGTTGCTGAGCGAGTTCGTGCGGGGCTGGTGAATCGGCAGCCACGCCGCACCGGCCGAAGTGTGGGAACAATTATTCGAACGAACGTGTTTACCAGGATTAATGCGATCCTGGGTGTGCTGCTGGCGATCGTATTGTCGTTGGGATCGTGGATTAATAGTGCGTTCGGGACGCTCATTATTGCGAACTCGGCGATTGGGATTATCCAGGAGCTCAGGGCGAAGCGCACGCTGGATAAGTTGACGATCTTGGGGGAGTCGTTGCCCACGGTGATTCGGGATGGGCAGGCGCGGGAGATTATCCGCGACGAACTGGTGATGGATGATCTGATCGAACTGGGGGTCGGGGACCAGCTGGTGGTTGATGGGGAGGTGCGTAGTGCCGACGGGCTGATGGTGGATGAATCGATGCTGACGGGCGAGTCTGCCCCGGTGCTCAAAGAGGTTGGCGATACTGTCTGGTCGGGTTCGTTTGTGTCTTCGGGTGCGGGAACGTATCAGGCTACGGCGATCAGCGAGGATGCGTATGCGGCGAAACTGGTGGCTGAGGCGGGGAAGTTTCAGTTGACGGATTCGCAGTTGCAGTCAGGGATTAATTCGATTCTCCGTATTATTACGTGGCTGTTGATTCCTACGGGTTTGCTGACGGTATGGACTCAGCTGACTCGAACTGGGGAGCCGCTCCGGGAATCGATTTTGGCGATGGTGGCGGCGCTCGTCCCGATGCTTCCAGAGGGCTTGGTGCTAATGACCTCCATTGCGTTTGGTGTCGGCGTTGTGCGGTTGGGGCGTCGAAAAGCGCTGGTCAATGAGTTGCCGGCGATCGAGGGCCTGGCGCGCGTGGACGTGGTGTGTGTGGATAAAACGGGCACGTTGACGGAAAACCGCATGGAGCTGGCCGAGGTGCGTGAGCTTGCCGACGCCCCGGTGATGCGCATTCTGGCGTCGTTTGTGTCGGTGGAGAACCGCCCGAACGATACGTTGCAGGCGATTGCGTCGATCGATGCCGACCCCTTTGAGGTGGTGAGTTTTGAGGCGTTTAACTCGGCCAAGAAGTACGCGTCCATACATTTGGGCGAACGGGGCAAGTGGTTTTTGGGCGCACCGGATGTGCTGGTCAGCGGCGCCGATGGGCGTGCCGCACAGGAGTTAGCTGCGCAGGGTCTACGCGTGCTGATGCTTTGCGACGCCGCGCATACACCAACGGCGCTGGTGGTACTTCGCCAAAAGATTCGTGATGATGCATTGGAAACACTGCAGTTTTTCCGGGCGGAAGATGTGAGTGTCAAGGTGATTTCCGGCGATAATGCGGCATCGGTTGGGGCGGTTGCTCGCGAGTTGGGGCTGCAGGGCTCGGTGATTGACGCCCGGGAGTTGTCCAGCGATCCGAAAGCACTGCAGCAGGCGGTGGAAGAACACATGGTGTTTGGCCGCGTCACCCCGGAGCAGAAGCGTGACATGGTGCGTGCGTTGCAGGCTGGTGGGCACACGGTTGCAATGACCGGCGATGGTGTCAACGATGTGTTGGCCCTGAAGGATGCCAATATTGGTGTGTCCATGGGGACGGGCTCACCGGCGACGCGTTCGGTTGCGCAAGTGGTGGTGTTGGACAACCGGTTCGCCTCGTTGCCGCATGTGGTGGCGGAGGGACGTCGGGTGATCGGCAATATCGAGCGGGTTGCTAACCTGTTTCTGACCAAGACCGTGTATTCCGTATTAATGGCGCTGATTTTCGCGGTCGTTGGCATTAAATTCCCATTTCAGGCAATTCATGTGACCGTGACTGCCTGGTTTACCATCGGAATTCCTGCGTTTATTCTTTCATTGGCTCCAAACTATGAGCGTGCCCGCCCGAACTTTGTGCCACGGGTCCTGCGTTTCGCGGTGCCGTCGGGGGTTACCATTGGTCTTGTTACCGCTGGTACGTGGCTGTGGTTTTATCCTGGCCCGGAGGCTCCGGAATCGTTAAAAACGCAGGTGGGGACGATGGTGCTGCTGGCGATGCTGGTCATGTCATTATGGGTATTAGGCATTGTTGCGCGACCATATACTTGGTGGAAAATTCTTCTTTTGTTGGTGTCCGTTGGTTTTTACGCTGTTTTATTCTCGTGGCCGTGGTTGGCGAATTTTTTCCTCCTCGACCCGCGAAATCACATGATGTTATTGCGTGGCCTTATTATCGGCGCATGTGGAGCCGCGCTCATTGAACTGTTTTGGCGGTTGGGGCGAATGAAGCGCACTTAACTTTCTGAGACATTGTGCACTGCATACTTTGTCCATCCGCGCTAATAAATAGGGTGAAATGTGCCACACTTGGATTTGCAAACTTTGCAGATGTGAATGTTGTGTGGTTACGGGGGTGAATTGGCGAATTCTTTACATGCAGGTTGTCGGCATTTCGGGGGTGAAATCATTCTGTTAATTGGTCAGACGTTCCCGTTCCACTTCCATATTGCAATGTGAGATCGGTAACTTGGCTTCAGCAACGAATGCAGTGGCGGTGCCGGTAAAACATGAAAATAGTTTTCTGGAGGTCACTACTTTCATCCATTTGACGACAATGCAGAAAGCGAGGCGATCATCCAGTGAGCGCCAACCCTCAGGCACACGCCGGACGTCGCGAACCCACAGCGGCCGAGTTCCGTGCCATGCAGGAGGCCCCACAGTTCGTTGAACTGAAAAAGACCTTCCGGTCCTTTACGTTCCCAATGAGCGCGGCCTTCTTTGTGTGGTACATCGCATATGTGCTGATGGCAACATATATGCCCGACATGATGGGGCAGGTGGCTTTCGGATCCATTAACGTTGGGATCCTGCTCGGCCTCGCCCAATTCATTACCACCTTCGTTATTACCTGGTGGTACATCAAGTTTGCCAACAAGCAGATTGAGCCTCGGGCCGCTGCCATCCGTCAAGAAATGGAAGGTTAATCAATGCAACACTCACTTGTAGTTGCGCAGGAATCCTCCGCCGGCAATCCAATTCTCAATATTGCCGTCTTCGTCGCATTTATCGTGGTGACCATGGCGATCGTGATGCGGGTGGGTAAGTCCACCTCCGACGCATCCGATTTCTACACCGGTGGCGCTTCCTTCTCTGGCACCCAGAACGGTCTTGCGATCGCTGGCGACTACCTCTCTGCGGCATCCTTCCTCGGTATCGTTGGTGCTGTCGCGCTCTCCGGGTATGACGGCTTCCTTTACTCCATCGGGTTCTTCGTCGCCTGGCTCGTGGCCCTGCTGTTGGTAGCTGAGCCGCTTCGTAATACCGGCCGATTCACCATGGCGGACGTACTTTCGTTCCGTCTCCGCCAGAAGCCAGTTCGCCTGGCAGCGGCGTTCGGTACCCTCGCTGTATCCCTCTTCTACCTCATCGCACAAATGGCCGGTGCTGGCTCCCTCGTTTCCGTGCTGCTGGATATCCATGACAAGAGCTCTCAGGCCATCGTTGTTGCGGTCGTGGGCATCATCATGATCCTGTACGTATTGCTCGGTGGCATGAAAGGCACCACCTACGTTCAGATGATTAAGGCCGTGCTGCTCGTTGGTGGCGTTGGCATCATGTCTGTGATGATTATGTGGTTTGTCAAGGGCAGCTTCTCCGAGCTGCTTGAGCAGGCTGTGAATATGCACGCAAGCTCCGAGACCCTGCAAAAGGCTGGCTATGACGCTCGTGCAATCCTCGAGCCAGGTTTGAAGTACGGCAAGACTGAAACCACCAAGCTGGACTTTGTGTCCCTCGGTTTGGCGCTTGTGCTCGGTACCGCTGGTCTGCCTCACGTGCTCATGCGTTTCTACACCGTGCCTACCGCCAAGGAAGCCCGTAAGTCCGTGACCTGGGCGATTATCCTTATCGGTGCGTTCTACCTCATGACCCTGATCCTCGGCTTTGCTGCTGCTGCCTTCGTTGGTCCGGACCGCATCCTGGCCGCACCTGGTGGCGCAAATGCCGCAGCACCATTGCTCGCCTTGGAACTCGGTGGTTCGATCTTCATGGCCATTATTTCCGCAGTTGCGTTCGCTACCGTGCTTGCCGTGGTGGCCGGCCTGGCGATTACCGCCTCCGCTTCCGTGGCTCACGATATTTACCACTCCATCATCCGCAGCGGTAAGTCCACTGAGGAAGAGCAGGTTCGGGTTTCCCGCATCACCGTGGTGGTCATCGGTGTCCTCGCGATTATCCTGGGCATTCTTGCCATGGGCCAGAACGTCGCCTTCCTGGTTGCACTCGCCTTCGCTATCGCGGCGTCGGCAAATCTGCCAACCATCCTGTACTCCCTGTACTGGAAGAAGTTCAACACCGCAGGCGCAGTTTCGGCAATGTACACGGGCCTGATTATGGCGCTTGGCTTGATCATCTTCTCCCCAGCGGTCTCTGGTTCGCCAACGTCGATGTTCCCGAATGCAGACTTCGCGTTCTTCCCGCTGGCTAACCCCGGCCTGGTTTCCATCCCAGCTGCCTTTATTGCAGGCATCATTGGAACCTTCTTAGGATCACCAGATAACCTGGACGATCTACAAGCGGAAATGGAAGTTCGTTCCTTGACGGGTGTGGGCGTCGAAGCCCCAGTCGATCACTAGAGCGATAAAAAATTTCCCCCTTTTTCGGTGGCTCCACCCCTACGCTGCACCTGCAGCGGGGGTCGGGGCTATTATTTTTTTCATGAATTCTCGAGCTGTGACGGCAGCCCCGGTGGCTGCCGCGTTGGTAGCTTTCGTTGCCATGCCGTTCGCTGCCATGTATGGAGGGGCACAGCCTGCGCTTGAACAGGCGGAGCTGAGCGGTGCTGGGATCCAGCAGAATAATAACGATCCACTTTCCAAGGGAAATGTAGATGCATTTGTGGAAAATTCCACGGGTTCACAAGTCACTGTATTGCGGCTCCATGATGGTTTTCACACCGGTAGTGCCACTGAGCACTTTGCTAGGCCCGCTTTAAGCTTAATTAAGTTGTATATCGCCGAATATGTGTTAGAACACGGTGAATTAAAAGATCGTCCGGCTGCATTGGAAATGATCCGCAGTTCGGACGACGAAATTGCCGAAAAACTATTCGATAAGTATCCTGATTCGATAGATACAACCGCCAAGGAATACGGCCTAATTTCTACAAAATCGAGGGACGCTTGGGGGTATAGTGTCACTTCCACCTACGATGTAGTTTCGTTTGTTTCCCAGAAACTCCGGCAAAACCGTAATGATCCAATTTTGCGGGCAATGAAGGAATCTGACGCTGTAGCGGCGGATGGATATAAGCAGAATTTTGGTACCTCAACATTGCCAGGTGTGATTGGCACGAAGTGGGGATGGTCAAATGATCTGACGCTGCATTCATCAGTGTCCTATGGTGAGGATTTTGTTGTCGCCGTGGCGATCTCTGGGACCGCGGAAGACCTTACAGATTTGGTGGAGTTGCAGGTCGCTGGTCTTATGGAGGAATAATGCTCGACCCCATGGTTCTCGCTGCGGGAGCCTCCGTCCCACCGGAAGCCATTATCTCAATGATGTGGATTTCCATCGCAGCGCTCACCTCGCCGCTGTTGAGCTATCTACTGCGAAAGAAGATTCCAGCGGTAGTGTTCCTGCTGTTCCTTGGCGTGCTGATCGGTCCGCAGGTGCTGGATTTGGCGCATTCGGATGAAAGCAACGCCATGCTCCGTGAACTCGGGCTTGGGATGTTGTTTTTGCTTGCGGGTTGGGAGATCAACCCGGATACCATGCGGGGCCGCCAAGGAAAGTACGCTGCGGGGACATGGGTACTCAGCGCGTTTTTAGCGTTTGGTGCGGCGTTGCTGCTGTTTTGGGGAGATACTCTCGCGGCCGTCGTTATTGCGGTTGCGGTGACGTCAACGGCGATGGGGACGCTGCTGCCGGTAATTAAAACAGCGGGTGTGTCCGGGAGCGTGCAGCGTGGGGTGTTGGTGCATGGCGCAGTGGGGGAGCTGGGGCCGATATTCACCATGGCGTTGTTGTTGTCCACCCGCAGCACGTGGTTGACGCTTGTGATCCTTCTGGTGTTTATGATCGGCGCGTTGATTATTGCGTTTGTGCCGCGGACGGTGGCGAAGATCGCGCCGTGGATCGGGCCTGCGGTACGCGACGGTGCCAGCCACACGGCGCAGACTGTGATGCGCGCCGTGATTGTGCTGCTCACCGTGCTTATGGCGCTTGCGGCTGTGTTCGAATTGGATGTGGTGTTGGGGGCGTTTGCGGCGGGCTTGATTCTGCGGGCACTGGTGCCGGCGCGTTCCCGGAAGACGGTGGAGGCGCGTCTGGACGTTATGGGATATGGCCTGCTGATCCCGGTGTTTTTTATTACCTCCGGCATGGCTATCGAGGTTTCGGAGGTGCTGCGAGCACCGATGATTGTGGGCTTCTGTGTGCTCGTCATTCTGGTGGCCCGCGGCTTGCCGATCTTCCTAGCCGAACGCTTTTTGCACACAGGTTCGGGGATTCACGACGTGCGCGAGCAGCTGCAGCTTGGTCTGTACTCAGCCACGGGATTGCCCATCATCGTGGCCGTCACTGAGATCGCCCTCAGCAGGGAGCTTATCGACGCCGCGTTAGGCTCAATACTCGTCGCATCCGGCGCCATTACGGTCTTGATCTTCCCGTTTTTGGCTGGTGTGATGCCCATGGCGCCAAAGAAATCCGACGATGAATCCCAACGAGTGGAAAAGGAAGCCGCCGCGCGGGCGGAAGACCAGGAATTCCGGCAGGCCAAAGCGAATAAGAAAACTAAGTCCAAGAAAGCAAAGCGGCCCCAGAGTAGTACCCTGGAAGCCGGCGACATTACATTGGATTAACCCTACGAAGACATCGTCCCCAATGCGCGTATCAGCGTGGAAACCCCATCGGTGCTGGCATTCGCATTGGCGGTCGGGGCGTCGTCAGTATTTGGGGGAATCGCCACATTTCCGGGGACCCACTGACCCCAATCTGCTGCGTACACATTATTGACGTCCACCTCAATACCATCGATCGTCGCCTTATACCCCGCCTTCTGATGCACATGCGCCCGCGGATGCAACTTACCCTGCGAACCCCAATCGTGCTGCCAATAAAACTCGCCGAGCCCGTCCTCGATCGCCCACTCAATGGTCTGGTAATTCCCGTAAACCCCCATCTGCAAACTCACCGCCGCAAGCGCAACCTTAAAATTCTCCAGGTAGGGGCGGATCTGATTGACGTACTCATCACGGGTCGGGTTGTCATCGATGGCTACATACACCGGTCGGTAGGTCGGCCCTCCCGCCGCAAAGTGCAAGGCAATCGCCTTTGGGGCGTGCTCCGACGCCCCAGCAGCCCCGCGCTTCCAGTCCGCCGTCTCAGCCCTGCCGAACTGATATACGCTCGCAGTCTGCAGGTTCTCGTTGGCCATATTCCGAGTTTCCTCGAGCGTGACCGGCTTACCCAGCATCCACTCCGCACCCGGTCGACGCTCCGAGACGTACCGAATAGCCCCCAAATGGCCAGCATTTTTAAGTGCCGTTGCGCTGGGAACACCCGCTGAAAAATCAACGACCGTGCCGAGGATCTGGCCCTGAGTGGCCTGGGCCTGAGTGGTTTGGGCTGCTTGGGCTGCT
>JAUMZC010000029.1:0-5099 GCA_030528295.1 Corynebacterium sp. | reverse complement strand
GGGCGCCGACCGTTCCGGCAGCGATCGAATACATTGTGGCTTTGACAAAGGTGCGGCGCGAAATCATAGTGCTCCTGACAATCGTTGCGATGCAGTGGCGAGCGTTACTGGGGGTATTTTGGAAATTCACCCAGGTTTTCGAACTCGTAGAACTCGCCAAGATCTAGAACTTGAGGCGCTTACGCAAAAGCTGCGCATTCACATTAGGCACTTTAGTTAACAATCGCACCATTAGCAACTGTGTGTGGATGTTCTTTGGTGGCGGGTATGTGTTCAGCGGTTTGGGGGAGGAGTTTCCTTCAGCTACTATTTCTAGGGATGGTATTTGCCGAAGTGAAATAACATTCACGCCGGTGACATCATCAAAAGCCCTAGTAGCTCAGTGGATAGAGCACGGCTCTCCTAAAGCCGGTGTCGGAGGTTCGATTCCTCTCTGGGGCACTATTTTATTGCGCACATCCGCTGACCTGCGATCTGTCACAAATTCCATAAAAAACGGGAATTCTATGGAATTTGTGACGAAAAACGCCTTATTTTGTCACAAAATCCATAAAAAATGGGAAATTTATGGAATGTGTGACAGATGCCTGGTGAATCGCTGTACACAATCTATTTTTGTGTCGCAAATTCCATAAAACACACGAAATTTATGGAATCTGTGACAAGTGTGCACAACCGATCCGCTCAACCGATCTACCGTCGCGTCCAAAGGCCCGAGTTCCATCGCAGGGCATGATGTCAGTGATAGTTCTCATGCAGTGAGTGCAGAAAACGGTGGAGTTGCCGCGGCGTTGAGAAGCAGTGAGCTACCCCTATATGGGGAATTTGCCGCACTGGCGGTGGGGGAGCGCTTACACTTGGGGAACCATTGTTTGTTCAGTTTTCGGAGGTACCTCATGGCGGAATTGAAGCCCACTTTCACTGATGTCGACGCACGTAAGATCATCACTAAGTTGGTTGATGTGAATGGTTTTGAATACCTTTCCGTCGAGCAAATTGGCGAAGATGGCAAGACCACCCAGCTGCTGCGCCTGAATATGTATGATGCCAAGCGGCTTTCGCAGGCATGTGACTTGTTTATGCAGCGTAGCGTTGCCCGCAACTTTGCGGACCTGTCCGGACATTTGACCCCAACTGATCGCGTCGATATTTTCGGCGAAGACGACGAATAAGCATAATTTGAACCATTAGAATATGGGCTCTGCCGGTTCTCCCCGGCAGAGCTTTATTGTTTTGAAAGGACTTTCGGATCGGTATGCGCGCGTTATATGTCATTGGGATTGGGGCTGGCAATCCGCAGCACCTCACGCTTGAAGCAGTGGAAGCGTTGAAAAACGTTGACGTAGTGTTGGCGTTTCAGAAAGAGTCAAAGGAAGAACTCCTGGCGCTGAGGAGGCAGATCCTTGAGCGTTACGCGCCGTCGGCAAGCTTGGTGGCGATGCCGGATCCGCCGCGCGAGCGCCGTCCGAAAGAATATGTGGGTGAGGTGAAGAAGTGGCTGGCAGCGCGCGCCGAGCTACTCGAACAGACAATCGCTGAGCACGTTGCGGAGGATGCGACGGCGGCGGTGCTGGTGTGGGGCGATCCATCACTGTATGACTCGACATTGCGGATCCTGGATGACCTGCAGCTTCAAACTGATGTTCATGTTATTCCGGGGATCACCGCGATTCAGGCGTTGACGGCGGCCCATAAAATCCCCCTCAATCTCATTGGTAGCGATATTACAATCACCACTGCGCGGAAATTTGCGGAACAGCCATCGGCGGAGAATTCGGTGGTGATGTTAGACGGGGGCGCTGCATGGATGGCGCAAAAAGACCCCCACGCATATATATGGTGGGGGGCCTATTTAGGGATGGATAAAGAAGTGCTACGCTCCGGCTATATCAGCGACATTGGCGCGGAAATTGTAGAACTCAAAGAGAAACTTCGTAACCAATATGGCTGGATCATGGATATATACTTGGTGCGCAGCGTAACGAACGAAGCTGCTGGTTAACGCGTAAGCTCTTCGAGTTTTTGGCGAACCTCGGAGCCTGGTGGATTTGTGGCATGAGTGCCGTCAGAGTACTTTACGGTCGGTACAACGCGATTGCCGTTATTCACCGACTTTACCCATTCTGCCGCGGCTTCATCTTTTTCAACATCGATATTTGTATATGGGGTTTGTGTTCTATCCAGTGCCTTCACGAGGCGCTGGCAGAATGGGCACCATGTGGTGGTGTAAAGAGTGACGTGATTTGTAGTCATATTGTGTATAACGCGGAGATTTACAAAAATGTTTCCGCACTCGGAACGGTGTGGGGTTCGATGCGCCGGAAGCTTTGGAATTTGTAGGGGATTCCGGTGCGAGACTCCCTCCATTCGGTTTCGGATACGCATTCGAATTCTGGGGGTATTGGCGGTGCATACACGGCGTTATTGCCGAGGTCTGCCGGGGCGTCGATTAGCGTACGCTCGATCGTGCTGACCTGCGATATTGTGGCGGCGTACACTTCACCTCCGCCAATAATCCAACCATGTTCGGGGAGTTGTGTTACGACTACCGCACCCGCCGACCACTCACCAGGATCATGGTGGGATAGAACATAGTTTTGCCTGCCGGGGAGGGGTTTGAAGGGGAGGGATTCCCATGTGCGGCGGCCCATAATTACGGGCGCTCCAAGGGTAATTTCCTTAAAATGCGCCAAATCTTCTGGTACATGCCACGGCATAGTGGTGCCGTCGCCGATCACCCCCTGAAGGTTTTCCGCCCAAATGGCACCAAACATCACACGGCCACCTCGCCCCGAATTGTGGGATGTGGATTGTACCCAATTAATTCAATGTCATCGAAGGAGTACTCAAACATTGAAGGGGCGGGGTTCAGTTTGAGTTGCGGATAATTCAAGGGAGTGCGGGAAAGCTGGAGGGCTACCTGCTCAAGGTGATTATCGTAGATGTGGCAGTCGCCGCCGGTCCAGATAAACTCCCCAACATCAAGCCCGGCTTGTTGCGCAAACATGTGGGTGAGCAGGGAATATGATGCGATATTAAATGGCACCCCTAAAAACATATCTGCACTGCGCTGATACAACTGGCAGGAGAGTTTCCCATCGGCAACGTAGAGCTGGAAGAGCAGATGACAGGGCGGCAAGGCCATGTTGCTCAGCTCAGAGACGTTCCAAGCGGAAACGATATTGCGGCGGGAATCTGGATCTTGCCGTAAGAGGTCCAAGGCGTTGGTGATCTGGTCGATGTGCTCACCATCGGGCGTTGGCCAGCTCCGCCATTGCACACCATAGACGGGGCCTAGTTCACCTTCTGGGCTTGCCCATTCGTCCCAGATGGTGATGTTGTGGTCATGTAGGTATTTGATATTGGAATCGCCCCGCAAAAACCACAATAATTCTCCGATGACGGCGTGGAAGTGTACTTTTTTTGTGGTGATCAGCGGGAAGAATTCCTGCAGGTTAAACCGCATTTGTTGGGCGAAGAGGCTGGTCGTGCCTGTTCCGGTGCGGTCGTCCTTCCGGTAGCCCTCGGAAAGAATCTTGCGCAGCAAATCTTCGTACGGAGTAGGCACTGTCATGACAGACAGTCTAACGCTAACGCCGAAATTTTTTTATGGCTCATGGGTGTTGCTTATCGACGCCGCGAATGCTGCGGTAGTGCGAGGACCCCCTCTTGACAGCCCCTGAGTGTTTCTATTCAGCCTTGGCGGTATAGACTCGGTAAAGCAGGGGCTATTTGAACAATATGCTCGCCAATTATTTGGGCGTAATGGTTATTGTTAAAAATAGTTCTTCAATGTACTTCAGGAGGAGTTCATTCGAGGCAAATTGTGTTGTTGTGATTACGTTGGCATTTCGTTTCGGAATATCCTGCGAGAAATCTGGCAACTCGCCCAAAGATGCCTGAAACTGAACTTTCCGTTGGGCGTCATTGGATACTGGACCCGGCAGGTGAACGAATGTTTCAATGGTAAAATCCCGGTAACGCCTGCGTGGGTTTAGGCATCCAAATGGCTGCCGTCCCGTAGAATTTTGCGCAAGAAGTCTTCGCATGAAGTGGAAACGGTAATGGAGAATAGTTTACGAACTGTATTTTTTGTTCATAGGGATGATGGCGCTGACGAACGCCAGAGTGATGGGGTTCATCTGTGCGTGATACCTTCCCGTGAAGACGGCAAAATTTGCTTCTACTGCAATGAGTACATGCTGATTTGGGATTCGTTGGATGATGTCGGCGAGCTCGAAGATGCCATTCCTATTGATGGCGACACAAAGATCCGCCCCGCAACTTTGGTAGAAGTGTGCAAGGCGGGGTTGGCCGAATTGGTGGACCTTATAGTGCAGCACGAACGTGGCGATGATGGACATATTCACGCCACCTTTATGCAACTCCCTTAATCGATCCCACGTTCGGGTGATGTATGGGTGGGTGTGCGTTGCTGCTTCATGCGGCAACGCCTAGCCTGCCCGTGCGTTGGTTAGGCGAACCGGTAATACATAACCCCGAAAATTAGTGCGATTGCAGCGATGCCAGCAACGGTCAGCAGCCATGGCTGGTGTTTTTTGAAATTCTCTTGTTCTGACAACTTGAGTGTTGAATCGCCGATTTCAAACAATCCGAAAAATACCAGGAATTTCACAAGATAAAACACGTACGGGACGTGTTTGTTTGAGAAAATGTCGCTGTCTGTCGTAAGCAGTAGCGCCATGCACGCCCACATTATATGGCGCGAATACTGTGATGTGCTATTTGAAGTCACTGGGGTTGTCATCACTGTCTCCATTGCTATGATTTTAATTCCTGATTAAATAATTACTCCACATGCATATTTGATGCAATCAATGTTGTGGTTTTGTTAGATTCCCCGGTGCCGTGTCAAGCTCCTTCTTCTTCCTGCTGCTTGTTGACGCCGCGACTGGGTTCGGCGCTAGCGAAAGTGAGAGGTAGGAAAGTGGTGTAAGTTACAATAGTTGCCTTGTTTCTGGTTTGTTGACCTGGTGTAATGCTTGGATTGTGGTCAGATGCGCCCAGTTGTCGCAGATTCCATTTTTTTCGGTCTTTTTCGGTCTGATACTCGGCTCGATTTACTTTATGATTCGAGA
>JAUMZC010000155.1 GCA_030528295.1 Corynebacterium sp. | reverse complement strand
CATTGCTACGGAAAGGACTTTTGGTGACTAATCCTGCTAGTTCCATTCTCTTGTCAGCGTTAGGGCGTGGATTGGCTCCAGAAGATGCAGAATCTTTTGGGTTGCCGGTCCGTCCGCTAGTTCGCCATGAGGCTGAAATTTCTAGTGTGGTAGCAGATGCTGCCACCGAACCAGTGGTGTATCTGGGTTCCGGGAATTTCAATTTCGACGCCCAGTGTGCCGCCGCGTTGGGGGTACCGTTAGGGCTGCTTGCGGAACCGGGGATTGCCAGCGATCTAACGGTCCGCGAGGCGGAGTTTCTGGGCGCGGTAGTCGCGGGTGTTTCCGCTGATCCAGCCGAGTTGGCGCAGCTTTGCAAGGGCGCTACTGCGGAGCAGGTCATGAGCGCTGTGGTGTTCGAGCATTGGCTGTTGGAACGGGCAAAGCAAACAAAGGCTCATATTGTGTTGCCGGAAGGTGACGATGACCGAATCCTTCAGGCCGCGCATCAACTTCTTGCACAAGATGTGTGTAAGTTGACCATCCTCGGTGTGCCGGAGGAGATTCAGGCGCGGGCGGCTGAACTTGGTTTGGATGTTTCCAAGGCTGAGCTTTCGGATCCGCTCACCGACCCAAAGGCTGAGGAATTCGCTCAGGAGTTCGCCGAGCTGCGGAAGTCCAAGGGGGTGACAATTGAAGAGGCTCGGGAAACCATGAAGGATATTTCCTACTACGCCACGATGATGATCCATAAGGGTTTGGCAGATGGCATGGTGTCCGGTGCGGCCCACACCACCGCCCACACGATTAAGCCAAGTTTCCAGATTATTAAGACTTCACCAGGCACTTCGGTGGTTTCTTCGATCTTCCTCATGGTGATGCGCGGCCGCCTCTGGGCGTTTGGTGACTGTGCGGTTAACCCCAACCCGACGGCAGAGCAGCTTGGCGAGATTGCGGTGGTTTCTGCGCGTACTGCGTCCCAGTTTGGCATTGATCCTCGCGTCGCAATTTTGAGCTATTCAACGGGCACCTCAGGCACGGGACCGGACGTGGATCGCGCGGTTGCGGCTGTGGAGGCTGCACGGAAGCTCGACCCCGAAGTGCTTGTCGACGGCCCGCTGCAGTTCGACGCTGCGTGCGACCCCGGCGTGGCAGCTAAGAAAATGCCAGAGTCCAAGGTGGCTGGGCATGCGAATGTCTTTATCTTCCCTGATTTGGAAGCCGGAAATATCGGTTACAAGACCGCGCAGCGTACCGGCCATGCCCTTGCCGTCGGACCGATCTTGCAGGGGTTGAATAAGCCGGTGAACGACCTTTCTCGCGGTGCGACTGTTCCTGACATTGTTAACACGGTGGCTATCACCGCGATCCAAGCTGGAGGCAAATAGATGTCCGCATTGGTATTGGTGCTGAATTCCGGTTCATCATCGATTAAATTCCAGCTCGTCGATCCCAAAAAGCATGCCAGGGACGAACCATTCGCATCAGGCCTGGTAGAACAGATCGGCGAAGAATCCGGCTCCATTACCCTGAAATTCGCGGGCGAAAAGCATGTGAAAGAAGCGCCGATCCCGGACCATTCCGTGGGCCTTGCCATGGCGTTTACACTCATGGCGGAACACGGTTGCGGCCCATCCGATGTGGACATCGTGGCGGTGGGTCACCGCGTGGTCCACGGCGGCATTCTGTTTTCCCAGCCGGAAGTGATTACGGATGAAATCCTGAATATGATTCGGGATCTGATTCCGCTTGCCCCGCTCCACAATCCTGCGAATATCGACGGCATCGAGGTTGCCCGCGCAATCCTCCCAGACGTCCCACACGTGGCCGTATTCGACACAGGATTCTTCCACTCAATGCCTCCGGCGGCGGCACTGTATGCGGTGAACGCTGAGGTCGCGGCGACCCACGGGGTGCGTCGATACGGATTCCACGGAACCAGCCACGAGTACGTGTCGCAGCATGTGCCAGCGCTGCTTGATATGCCGGCGGAAGCGGTCAACCAAATCACGTTGCACCTGGGTAATGGAGCGTCGGCGGCGGCAATTCGCGGTGGTCAGGCGATCGATACCTCAATGGGCATGACGCCACTCGCGGGCCTGGTGATGGGCACGCGTTCAGGCGACATCGACCCGGGCATTGTGTTCCACCTGCACCGCAGCGCAGGGATGAGCATCGATGAAATTGACGAGCTACTGAACCGAAAGTCGGGCGTGAAGGGCATTTCCGGCGTCAATGATTTCCGCGAGCTTGCACGCTTGATCGAAGAGGAAAACCAGGATGCTTGGCTGGCATACAACGTGTATATTCACCAGTTGCGACGCTACATCGGCTCCTACATGATTGCGCTCGGCAGGGTCAACGCGATTACCTTCACCGCCGGCGTAGGCGAAAACGCTGCCGCAGTGCGTGCCGACGCCCTGGCCGGGCTCGAGGGATTCGGCATCAAGATTGACCCAGAGAGAAATGCGTTGCCAAACGATGGCGCACGGGAAATCTCCACGGACGATTCGCAGGTGAAAGTGTTTGTGGTCCCCACCAACGAGGAACTGGCCATTGCCCGCAAGGCGATGAAGCTAGCCACCCAGTAAACAAGGCCGCGACCCTGCCGCGCGGGCTATGTGATTGCTACTTGCAGTGCACTGTTGTACGTGGTCATTGCGTAAGAAAAGTGCGGCAGGTCACAAGGGTGGGGATGTGTTGTGCCCACTTGTCACAGATTCCATAAATTCGGCCGGAAAAATGGAATCTGTGACAAGAAATTAGATTGTGTACAAGCATTCACCAGGCATCTGTCACAAATTCCATAAAAAACGCGAATTTTATGGAATCTGCGACGAAAAAC
>JAUMZC010000028.1 GCA_030528295.1 Corynebacterium sp. | reverse complement strand
AGCTCAAGCAAAGCCCCAGGTCAAGCAAAGCGGCGGGGATCAGCAAGGCGGCGGTTGTAAGGCTAATAGCGAATCTGACTGATCGGCCCAGAGGCGGATTTCGTCGACTGAGGTTTGGGTACGGGGCTGCCACGGTAGTCGGGGGCATTGAATAGTGAGGGTGTGATTGAGGCGAATGTGAATGTTTGTTCCATTTGGGCCTCCTAGTAGCAATGTTTGATTTTTGATCTCGTATTCAGATGCGTGAAAGTGACGATCTTGACGGATTTGGGCGATTGCGTCACGGGGAATAGAGGCGATGACTGCTCGGCCACGGCGCAGGATTAGGTGGTCGTGGATATAGCTGGGATAAAGGATGCGCTCGATGTTGACGATCCAGAATGCGATGAGGCAGTAGATGGAGGCGATAAATAAGGTGAGGCGAAGCCAGGCCCAGGGGGAGCGCGAGTTCGATGGCGATTGTTTCGATAATGATGGCGATCGTAAAGCCAAGGGGCAGGTGCCACCATCCAGTGCGGGAGGCCAGTGGGGTCGCGGACGCGGGGATCCGGGGGCAAAAGAAACGCCGAGGGTAAACGAAACACCGGGGACAAAGGGGACGCCAGTTCATTGGATTGCCTGGAGTGCGATGTATTGGGCGCCGCGGCAGTCGACGTCGTCGACGGTGAGGGGGAGGTCGCCGGGTTGGAGGGTTTCGTGGATGCCGGTCATGATGCCTTCTTGGAAAGAGGTGAGGAAGGAGTTAATGAGTTCGGTGTCGTTGGGGGATGCGTCGCCAAGTTGTTCCCAGAGTTTGTAGGTTTGGATCGTGCTGGCGCGCAGTTCAGGGTGGGTGAGGTTGGCGCGGATGCGTTCCCAGGTTTGTTCGGTGGCGATGCCGCAGAGTGCCATGAGTTCCCAGGCTGCTAGTTCGTGGTGGAAGAATTGGAAGTCGCCACCGAGTTCGATGAGGGATGAGCGGATGTCTTCGGGGAGTCCAAGGCCGTGTTGTTGGTAGTGCATGAGGATGCGGCGTTGTTGTCGCAGGTCGCGGATGCGTTCGTTGAGCTGGGCGAGCGCGGCGTCGATAAGCGTTTTGGTGGGGTTGATGGTGTCGGCGAGGGGAACGCCAGCGTTGACGAGCGCGCGCACTTTGAGGACGGCGGCGATATCGGTGATGGTGTAGTCGCGGTAGCCGTTGGGGTTGCGCGGGGGCTCGGGTACGGCACCGACGGCGTGGTAGTGGCGGATGGCGCGGACGGAGCAACCAGCGGCGCGGGCAACCTCGGAGATTCGCATGTTCTAATGATGAACTATGACGCCGCGTCAGGGTCAAGGGGTGGTTTGTCGTAGTGGGGTGGGGCGTGGGTTGAGGCCCGCGGATAGGTGTATGGTGTGGCACTCTCTAAGATGGGGTGCGTGACTAGTTTGAACCGTGCAGATAAATTACCCGCAAGTTGGGATCCGAAGGCTGTTGAAGCGTCGCTTTACGAGGAGTGGGTAAGCCGTGGCTATTTCACCGCGGACGCCGATTCAGATAAGCAAGCGTTTTCGATTGTGCTGCCGCCGCCGAATGTGACGGGCAAGCTGCATATGGGGCATGCGCTGGACCATGTGCTTATGGATTCCCTGGCGCGTCGTAAACGTATGCAGGGGTTTGAGGTGCTGTGGTTGCCGGGCATGGACCATGCTGGCATCGCTACGCAAACGAAAGTAGAAGCGATGCTGAAAGAAACGGAGGGGAAGGACCGTTTCGATTATTCTCGCGAAGAATTCGTGGAGAAAGTTTGGCAGTGGAAACATGATTATGGCGGGCACATTAGCGACCAAATGCGCGCAATTGGTGATTCTGTGGATTGGTCGCGGGAACGGTTTACCCTCGATGAGGGATTATCGCGTGCCGTACAAACTATCTTTAAAGAGCTCTTTGATCGTGGGTTAATTTATCGCGCGAACAGGCTTGTGAACTGGTCGCCGGTACTGGAAACTGCCGTCTCCGATATCGAGGTGGTTTACAAAGACGTTGAGGGCGAATTGGTGTCCATCCGTTACGGCTCCCTCGACGATTCCGAGCCGCACGTTGTGGTTGCGACGACCCGCGTAGAAACCATGCTTGGCGACGTCGCGGTGGCCGTTCACCCAGACGACTCGCGGTATGCGGGGCTTGTGGGCAAGACGCTGCCGCATCCATTTATTGCGGATCGCGAGATGGTCATTGTCGCTGATGATTACGTTGATCCGGAATTTGGAACCGGCGCGGTGAAAATTACTCCTGCGCATGATCCGAACGACTATGCGCTTGGTTTGCGGCATGGCTTGGCGATGCCGAACATTATGGATACTACGGGGCATATCGCTGGTACCGGTACCGAATTCGATGGTATGGATCGGTTTGAAGCTCGGGTGAAAGTCTGTGAAGCGTTGGCTGCGCAGGGTCGTATTGTTGCGGAAAAGCGGCCGTATGTTCACTCGGTTGGTCACTCCGAACGTTCGAAAGAACCAATCGAGCCCCGCCTTTCCGAACAATGGTTTGTCAAGGTTGAGCAACTTGCGAAAATGGCCGGTGATGCAATTCGTGAGGGTGATACGAAAATCCATCCGAAGTCGTTGGAGCCTCGCTACTTCGACTGGGTAGACAATATGCACGATTGGACGATCTCGCGTCAGCTGTGGTGGGGGCACCGCATTCCAATCTGGTACGGCCCCGAAGGCGAGGTGATTTGTGTTGGCCCAGATGAGCAGGCACCGGACGGCTATGTGCAAGACCCTGATGTCTTAGACACCTGGTTCTCCTCCGCGTTGTGGCCATTTTCCACCATGGGCTGGCCAGATGCCACTGCAGACATGGCGAAGTTTTATCCAACATCAGTGTTGGTTACCGGCTACGACATCCTGTTTTTCTGGGTTGCGCGCATGATGATGTTTGCCACCTTTGCGGCGTCGTTGCCTGATTCGCCGCTTGGCAAGACACCGGAGGGGCGCCCACAGATTCCGTTTACTGACCTCTATCTGCATGGTTTGCTGCGGGACGAAAAAGGCCGCAAGATGAGCAAATCCTTGGGCAATGGCATTGACCCCATGGACTGGGTGGAACGTTACGGTGCTGATGCGTTGCGCTTTACCTTGGCTCGCGGCGCGAACCCAGGTGTGGATTTGCCTGTGGGTGAGGACGCCGCGCAAAGCTCCCGGAATTTTGCCACCAAGCTGTTTAACGCCACTCGGTTTGCCTTGATGAATGGTGCAGAAGTTGGCGAACTGCCGGACCGTGTTGACTTGACTGATGCTGACCGGTGGATCCTTGACCGGCTCGAATCTGTGCGCGAATTGGTGGACGATTGTTTGGATCGCTACCAATTTGCGAAGGCTAATGAGGCGCTGTACCAATTCGCATGGGGCGAGTTCTGCGACTGGTACCTGGAGATTGCCAAAGTGCAGATTCCGCGGGATGCTTCCGCGGCGTCGCCGGAGGAACTTCAACGCGGCACCAATACGCGGCTGGTTCTCGGACATGTGTTGGATAACCTGCTTCGTTTACTGCACCCAGCCATGCCATTTGTGACTGAAACATTGTGGCGTGCATTAACCGATGGTGAGTCGTTGGTGGTGGCATCCTGGCCAACCGCAAACGCTCACCATGAGCCAGACACGCAGGCAGCACGCCGAATCGCTGATCTGGAAAAACTTGTTACGGAGATTCGTCGTTTCCGTTCCGACCAGGGATTAAAGCCATCCCAGAAGGTCCCAGCGCGGATTGATTTCCAAGCCGCTGACCTTGCCGATCAAGCGGATGTTCTACGCTCGTTGGTGCGTGTTGAGGAACCAGGGGAGGGCTTTGCGCCATCAGCTTCGCTGGAAGTTCGCTTGAGCCAAGCCACGATTTTGGTGGAGTTGGATACCTCCGGGTCGATCGATGTTGCTGCTGAGCGTAAGCGGTTAGAAAAGGAACTTGCGGCTGCGCAAAAGGAATTGGATACCACCGCACAAAAACTCGGAAATGAGGCGTTTCTTTCGAAAGCGCCGGAAGCGGTGGTTGAGAAGATTCGTGCGCGTCAGCGCATTGCTCAAGAAGAGTTTGATCGAATTACTGTACGGCTTGCGGAGATTGGATAATGCTTTCGTTTAATGAGGACGGCTTGAGCCTTCTGCTGAACGACGCCCCGGTAGACCCGCCATCGTTGGAGGTCACCGCGGCGGATTTGGAGGAGCTTGCCGCAGTCGAAGCGGAATTAGATCAGCGCTGGTCCGAGGTAAAGATCGACCCAACGTTGAAGCGCATGGAAATGCTGATGGATTTGTTGGGCAACCCCGAGCGATCCTTCCCGGTGATCCATGTGGCGGGAACAAACGGCAAGACGTCAACAGTACGTATGATCGAATCGTTGGTGCGCGCGTTTCACCGTCGGACGGGCCGAACAACCAGCCCGCATTTGCAGCTAGTGACCGAACGTATTTCCATCGATGGTGTTCCGATGCATCCGCGTGATTATGTGCGGATTTGGCGGGAAATCCAGCCATACGTGGAAATGGTCGACGCCGCGTCCGAACGTGAGGGCGGTCCGAAAATGAGCAAGTTCGAGGTGCTCACCGCCATGGCATACGCGGCGTTTGCCGACGCCCCGGTCGAAGTCGCCGTTGTTGAAGTTGGCATGGGTGGTCGATGGGATGCTACGAACGTGGTGAACGCTGATGTTGCCGTGGTGATGCCCGTAGGTTTGGATCACACGGATTACTTGGGTAATTCACTTGCCGAAATTGCTGGCGAAAAAGCGGGAATTATTAAATCTCGTTGGGATGTCACGGATCTTCTTGCGCCCCCAGATAACGTCGCGATTATCGCCGAGCAAGATCCTGAAGCGCTGAACGTGATTCTCGAACAGGCAATCAAGGTTGATGCTGCAGTTGCAAGGGCAGGTTCGGAATTTGGTGTGGTGGATTCACGGATTGCTGTTGGCGGCCAACAGCTAACGCTCAAAGGTTTGGGCGGGGTGTACGAAGATATCTTCTTGCCGCTGTCCGGTGAACATCAAGCACGTAATGCCGCTTGCGCCCTGGCAGCTGTCGAAGCTTTTTTCGGTGCTGGTTCGGGTCGGATGCTGGAAATAGAAACCGTTCGACAAGGCTTTGCCGCCGTGCAGTCTCCGGGAAGACTCGAACGAGTGCGCGCAACTCCAACTGTGTTTATCGACGCCGCGCATAATCCACACGGCGCGCGAGCACTCGGCGCAGCATTAGAACGTGATTTTGATTTCCGCCGTTTGGTTGGGGTCGTAGCGGTGCTTGGTGATAAAGATGCACGCGGCGTCCTTACGGAATTAGAGCCGTACCTGCACGAAGTTGTGTGTACGCAAACTGCTTCGCCTCGGGCGCTCCACACAGATGATCTTGTGGCAATTGCGCAGGAAATCTTTGGCGAAGAACGTGTCCATAGTGCGAAGGACCTTCCAAGCGCTGTTGCACTGGGTGTGTCGCTGGCGGAAGAAGTTTCGGATTATGGTGAGACTGTCTCTGGTTCTGGCGTTGTTATCACCGGGTCGGTTGTTACCGCTGGTGAAGCTCGAACATTGTTTGGAAAGGATCCCGCATGAGTGAGTCCACCGAACCTACGGAATACGGTCCATTAGGTCCTGGCCACGCCCCCGAGAAAGACCCGATGAAGGGGCTGCGCGGCGTCATGGCGGGCACCTTGGTGATGGAATCCATCTCGATTTTATTGGTGCTTACCGTCATTGCTCGGGTGGATAATGGCGTGTATTGGACGCCCCTGAACTGGGGTTATGTTACTGCCGTTGGGGTTGCGATGTTCCTAGTTGCATTTATGCAACGACAGTCCTGGGCGATGTCTGCAAACCTTTTTCTTCAGGTGTTTGCGTTGGCTGGTTTTTTCGTACACCCTTCGATGGGAATTATGGCGCTGATCTTTATTGCAGTGTGGTGGTATATTTTCCACCTTCGCCGTAATTTAATCGAACGGATGAGGCGAGGATTGTTAACCACCCAGCACACCTAATCGCGGGTGGCGCTGGTTTCTTGGGCTGCGGGGTGGTCAAACACACTGATGTTCGTTGAATCGTTCAGTACGGTCACGTCATCAGTCGGGAGACCACGACGCAGCCCTTTACTGTGGAAAAAGTCAGGATTTCGGATCCACGTAACCACCAACACGAGTACTCCACTGCAAAGCACAAGGACGCCAAGAATAAACACTAAGCCAATGCCAAACAGCGAAGATCCGGAGCCATAGTTGGGGTCCATGGCGTCGTAAGACGTCTGGAGGAAGAAAATCAGCAATAACACTCCACCAATAAGCGGGCACAACAGCTGATTGATGAATGCTTTGAAGCTACGTAAGCTTTCTTTACGGAAGTACCACACGCAGGCGAACGCGGTGATTGCGTAGTAGAAACAGACCATCATGCCAAGCGCGGTAATGGTATCCCACAGCACAGCTTCACTGACCACGCGCATCACAGCGTAAAACACGAAAGAAATGGCGGCTGCTGTCCATGTGGCAACGTCTGGCGTTTGATGTTTTGGGGAAATATGTGCGAATCGGTCGGGGAGTGCTTTGTAATATCCCATGGCCAGGAGTGTGCGCGCCGGACTAATAAACGTTGATTGCAGTGATGCTGCGGACGAACCGAGGACTGCCAGGGACATAAGAATCGCCAGCGGTCCCATGACCGGTCCTGCAAGTTCCGCGAAGATATTTGCTTGGATCGTTTGGTTTCCAAGGCCATATCTACCGTCGCCGGTGCCAGCATATGCGACCGTGGCGAACGCAATAAGTTGGTACAAAAATACGATGACCAAAATCGTTGCCGTTGCTGCGCGACCCGGTGTTGTGTTCGAACCTTCGGTCTCTTCGCTCATGGTGAGCACAACATCCCAACCCCAGTAAATGAACACGGACAATGCAATGCCTGCAGCGAAAGCTGAAAAACTCTCAACGCCAAATGGGTTCAGCCATTCCAGGGAAATTGGTGTGGGGTCGAATGCGCTTCCTGTGTTTGCTTTATAGAGGGCGATGCCGCTGAAAATTACCAATACAGTAAGTTGGAATCCTACGAGCGCATATTGCAGGGTTTTTGTGGTATCCATTCCTCGGTATGAGACGTATGCCGCAATCACGATAAATACAAAGCAAGTAGCGACATTAATGCCAACATTGTTGGCAAGCTCAGCCAGTTCCGGTTTTCTGAAAATTTGTGCGAGCAGTAGATAGAAGAATGTGACGGCAATACCAGCGAGGTTTGAGAGCACGAGCACGGTGGCGGCTAGCAAGCCCCATCCACCGAGCCAGCCAATCACGGGACCGAACGCACGAGTTGCCCATGTGAAGGTGGTTCCAGAGTCGGGCATTGATGCATTGAGTTCCCGATAACCAATGGCCACCAAAAACATGGGTATGAAACCGACCAAGAAAATCGCTGGCAAATGGCGGCCAACTTCACTCGCAGTAGGGCCTAATGCTCCCGAAAGTGTGTACGCTGGAGCGATGCAGCTGATGCCGATAACGGCGGCAGAAACAAGACCTACAGAATTGCTGGATAGGCCCTTTTGAATAACGGAGTCACTCATGGCGAACCTCCTGGGGTGATGGTGTAATCGCGAGGCACAACAATCATGGGAACTTCCAGCTCACGAAGTATTTTCATGGCTACTGCGCCGAGGAATACGGTGTGAGTTTCAGCTACTCTCGAAGAACCTACAAACAGTAAGTCGCCGGGTTTCCAGCCCACACTACGGACAGCTTCTGACACTTTTTCGCCTTCGCCGATTGCGATATCAACAGGCAAGTGAATCCCCGTTAATTCAGATGCTTGTTCGAGTATTGCTTTGGTGTGGTGTTCGGCGATGTCGGGTTCGTAGGTCAATGCAACAAGCCGTAACGGGAGTTGGGAGTGCTCCGCCAGATTTAATCCAGCGGACACCAGCGGCACTGCGCCAGGGCGGCGTCCCACGGCACAGTTCAAACGTTCGATCTTGGTGTTGCGATGTCCCCGCGGTGCTAGCGCGACAGGCAATGGCGCGCCATACAGCAAATCTTGCGCAACAGTGCCGAGGCGATGTCGTTTTAACGGGCTTGTCGACGCCGCGCCTACCACAATGAGATCCGCACCGGTGTTCTGTGCTGCCCTCACCAGACCTTCGCTTGTCGACGCCGCCGACACAAGATGTCCGCTGGCTGCAACGTCATCGGGGATCATCTCGAGTGCCCCTTCAAGCCAGGTGAACCCTTGGCGAATCAAAATATCATTCGTCGCTCCCGTTGGCGGATACTCGCGGCTGAATTCATTATGGTGCCGTAGGACCAACACGATGTCGAGCTCTAAATGGAGGCAACGAGCAAGGTCGATGGCTGCAGTGATGGCGTCAATGCCCGTGGGGGTGGCCTCATACCCGACAATGCATTTCATTGCTTCTCCTGGAGTAGGGAAGCAAGATGTTCGGCGGTCTTTCGGCCCATGCGGATAGCTCCGTCGACATGTTGGAAGCCTTCTCCCGCGATATCTGAACAGGCAAAATGAATGCGATCTACAGGCTCGTGTTGGTGTGGGCCGAATCGGCTTAAACCGCCAAGATCGTACGAGGTCGCGTACGCTCCGCGCGTCCATTCTTCCGAACCCCAGTCTGATTCGTAATACGCCACTGGGTGTCGAGTTTCTGGGCCGAGCATTGCTGCCATGGCGTCGAGAATCGCTGCTTTCCGATCTTCGGCACTGAGTTCGAACATTGCATCGGCATTTTCGTCTGATACGAAACCGACGAGGGTGCCTCGTTGATCCCCAAAATTCGTGTTGTCGTATATTTCCTGGACCAAATGCCCCGCTGCGAAACACGTTCCAGAAAGTCCGGCGTCACGCCAAAATGGTGTGTCATACGCTGCATGCACTTTGATGACTAATCCCATTGATTGGTGTTGGTGCATAATGTGCTGACGGCGGGGCATTGCTGGTACATAACTGATGCGGTGATACAGATTTGGCGGAATCGCCAGGATCACGTACTTGGCGCGCAACGTAACTTGGTGGTCGCAGATCACTGATACATATTCAGGATTCGAGTAATCAATTGATCGAACTGGCGTATCCAGAGTGATGTGTTCATGACCAATTCGCTCCGCGAGTTCAATCGAAACTTTTTGCATGCCGCCCACTACCCGGGCATTCAGGATGAAATCTTCGTCGACGAGATTGGAAAAGCTTCCTGCAGAAGCTGCCATGTGGACAGCTTGTAGCGCCGAAAACGCGTGTGCGGGCTTGGTAAGCATGCCGCCAGCAATAAATAATCCAATGTTGTTTCGGGCTTCCATGTCATCGGATTCTTTTTCGAGCCAATGCTGGAAGCTTATAGCGTCGAGTTCGCGAGCTTGTGGGTGATCCCAAGGTGCAGCTGGGTCCATCTGGGCAGCAAGCTGATCAAGGACCTCAATGAGACGTAGGATTTCCTGCTGAGTCTCCGGACTACATGGGAAAATCTCACCTCTATAGCGGTGTACTTCACCATTCGGTGCTCGATAGATTGAGTCGCCCTCGCGGTACCGTTGGTAGGTTTCCAAGCGTAATTCTTCTAATAATGCAATGAGTTCGGTTTGGTCTGGTGAAACCCATTGACCACCAATTTCGAACCAGGCACCGTCTCGAACGTCGCTGTGGGTTCTACCGCCGACACGATCACGAGCTTCCACAATATGGAATGAATGTCCGAGTTTTTGCAGTTGGTATGCGGCGGATAAACCCGACGGACCAGCGCCGACGATCACGACGTCGAAAATTTTGTCGGTATGGGACATGAGTGGAGCTCCTTCGACTAATGTGCGACCATGACGTGCTTGATGCGGGTGTATTCTTCGACGCTGTATATCGAGAGGTCCTTGCCGTAACCTGAATCTTTGAAACCACCATGGGGCATTTCTGCGGTGAGGGGAATATGGCAATTGACCCATACGCAACCGAACTCAAGTTCGCGAGAGGCGCGTTCGGATGTGCTGACGTTTGATGTCCAAACTGATGAAGCAAGCCCATAGGAAACGTCGTTTGCTTTTTCGAGTGCATCATCGAATGTTTCGAACGTTTGCACGGTAAGGATTGGGCCGAAAATTTCTTCTTGGATAGCACTATCGTCCTGACGCAATCCGGAAATAACCGTGGGCTCAAGATAAAAGCCTCGATCGCCAACACGTTTGCCACCTGTGAGGATCTTGGCGTGCGATGGTAGTTGCGCCAGTACGCTACGTACTTTCTGGAAATGCTTCGCATTATTGAGCGAACCGTAGAACGCTTCCGGGTCATCCGGTGCGCCGGGGCGTAACTTCTGTACCTCTGTAACGAGCAGGTCGGTAAACTCATCGGCGCAGCTTGACTCCACGAGTACTCGGGTTGCTGCGGTGCAGTCCTGACCTGCGTTAAAGATTCCGGTGGCGGCAATGGCTTCTGCGGCGGCAGCCAAGTCAGCGTCAGCACAGACGATAACTGGGGCCTTCCCGCCGAGTTCTAGGTGGCTACGTTTGAGGTTTTCACCAGCAGATTTACCGACAGCGCGTCCGGCGGGGACCGAACCAGTGATTGCGGCCATGCGAACCGTGGGATGAGCGACGAGTGTCGCACCAGTGGAGGCATCGCCCAACACGATATTTACTACGCCAGGGGGCAGAACTTCGCCAATAATTTCGGCAAGTTTCAGTGTTGAGCTGGGGGTAGTATCGGATGGTTTCAATACCACGGTATTGCCGGCGGCGAGTGCTGGACCTAGTTTCCAGATCGTCATCATGAACGGATAGTTCCACGGCGCTACCTGCGCGATAACTCCAAGGGGTTCCCGACGGATCGAAGACGTGTGCCCCTCCATGTATTCACCAGTTGAAAGGCCGTTGAGTATTCGTGCGGCACCGGCAAAGAATCGGAATTGATTCGCGCCTGCTAACACTTCTTCATCTTTGACCATGGCAATGATTTGGCCGGTTTCTTCGCATTGAATTCGCGCCAATTCGTCGGCATGTCGTTCAATTCCATCGGCAATATCAAGGAGGTACTTTTGGCGTTCGCCGGGAGTGATACGACGCCAAGAATCGAATGCCTGTTCGGCGGCTTTGACGGCGTTATCAACATCGACTTCGTCGGAAATTGGGCTGCTGCCGATTGTTTCCTCAGTGACCGGGCTGATGAGGGGTAGCTCTTTGTCTCCGTGGGTGTCGCAGAATTCATTGTTTATGAAGTTCTTTTTGCGGTTCGTGGCCATCCTGGTGGTTCCTCTCACTCACACACAGCTTTGTTACCTGCGTTACATATCGCATATAGTGCCTGTGATAGTCCGGCGATGTCTCTAGCCACTTTGTCGATTTTTTCGAATGAAATTGTCCGAAATGTTGAATCAGCAGTTGGGAAATCACAAAGTAAAAATACTTCAGGGTAAAGTCTTAAAATATGACTGAACGTACCTTGATTTTGATTAAGCCAGATGGCGTTGAACGCGGCCTGATTGGTGAAATCATTTCCCGAATTGAACGCAAAGGCCTGAAACTCACCGCAATGGATTTGCGCGTTGCCGATAAAGCAACGGCGGAAAAGCACTATGCCGAGCATGTGGACAAGCCATTCTTTGGTGAGTTGGTTGACTTTATTACCTCCGCCCCGCTTGTGGCTGGTGTTGTGGAGGGGCCACGCGCCATCGAGGCTTGGCGCCAGCTCGCTGGTGGCACTGATCCGGTTGGTAAGGCGACGCCCGGCACGATCCGTGGTGACTTTGCCCTTGAGGTTGCTACCAATGTGGTGCATGGTTCGGATTCTCCTGAATCCGCCGAACGGGAAATCGCAATTTGGTTCCCTAGCTTGTAGGAATCGCCCCGCCGGTGCTCGCACTGGTGGGGTTTTTCTTTGTCACAATTTGGGGTGGGTTTGGGTGTGAGGGGTGTGCTAACACGATGTTTAGCCAGCGGGTGTGAAACAATGGACGAGGCGAGGTGCGTAGTGCCTTGCGTGAAGCTTTAAAAAGTTCATTCCCTGTGCGGCCCGCAAAGCAGGTTGAGCGCTTTGCGCCCGGGGAATCTTTGCATGCGTGGCTAAAGGAGAAACGGTGGCTGACACCGCTGAAGATAAATTAAAGAATTTTGATCGTTCCCAATTGGAAACGAAAACTCGGGTGCATGCCTTAGCAAAAATGCTGGGTGTGCCTTCTCGAAAGCTTGTTATTGAATTGGATCGTTTGGGGTTTGTGAAAGTTGCCCAATCGACCCTTAGTATTGCTGAGGCGAATCTGCTGCTTGATGCGATGATTCCCGCCGAAGAGCAATCTGAGCAGCCAGTTCAGGAGGAACAGCCGAACCAGGACCAGGATAAGCTGCGTCACCGGGTTGAAAAGAATGTTGCAAACGAGATCCGCCAGATCGAACAGAAGGTTGATCGGCAATTGGAGGATTTTGCGGCTGCGGTTCAGGAAGAGCAACAAGCGGAACTGCTGGAAGACGTGGTACCGGACATCACACCGGTTCCGGATGTGAGCCCTAATTTTGTAACGCCGATTTTTATGGCGCCTGAGGATGACGCGCCGACGGTGGCTGACGAGGCGTCGATAAGCGATGAAATCGAAGAGATTGACGACGGCGCGCGACGTAAGCGCCGCGGTCGGCGTGGGAAGAGCCGGGGTCGGGGCGCCGTAGAGGTGGCGGACGCGCCGGAAGAGGAGCAAGACACTGAGCCGGTAGCGATCAAAGGTTCGACCCGTTTGGAGGCGCAGCGGCGTCGACGGGCGGATCGCCGGGAGGAAAACCGCAAGAAGCGGCAAATCGTCAGTGAGGCCGAATTCTTGGCGCGCCGTGAGTCCGTGGAGCGTTCGATGGTGGTCCGGGAAAAGCAGCGCAGTGACCATCCGGGCCTGATCACTCAAGTGGGTGTGTTGGAAGATGACCTGCTGGTAGAGCACTTTGTTACGTCTGAAAGCCAGACCACCATGGTGGGCAATATCTACCTTGGCCGGGTGCAGAATGTGCTTCCTAGTATGGAGGCCGCTTTTATTGATATCGGCAAGGGCCGAAACGGTGTTCTCTATGCGGGTGAGGTTGATTGGCGGGCCGCTGGTCTCGGTGGACGTTCCCGTCGAATCGAACAAGCACTCAAAGCTGGTGACCAAGTGTTGGTGCAGGTTACCAAGGACCCGGCCGGGCATAAAGGTGCTCGCCTGTCCACCCAGATTTCACTAGCTGGGCGTTTTTTGGTGTATGTTCCGAACGGACATAGTGCCGGCATTTCGCGGAAGCTGCCGGAAACGGAACGCCGGCGCCTCAAGGAGATCCTGAAACACATCCTCCCCGAGCAGGGTGGTGCGATTATTCGTACGGCTGCTGAAGGCGTGACCGAACAGGAAATCGCTGCTGATGTTCGGCGTCTTCATGGCATGTGGGAGCACATTCTTGAGCGGACTGAGGAGGAGAAAAACTCCAAGGGCGCTAAGCCAGTCACCATGTATGAAGAACCAGACATGCTGGTGAAGGTTGTTCGTGACCTCTTTAATGAGGACTTTACGCGGCTGATCGTTGAAGGCGACCGCGCCTGGAAGACCGTGAATTCCTATGTGCAGTCGGTGGCGCCAGATCTATTGTCGCGGCTCGAACGCTTTGACCCCGCAGCCCATGAAGGTGCTGATGTGTTCGAGCATTACCGCATTGACGAACAGCTGGCGAAAGCGCTGTCGAGGAAAGTGTGGTTGCCTTCCGGTGGAACGTTGGTGATTGATCGCACGGAAGCCATGACCGTCATTGACGTAAACACTGGAAAATTCACTGGTTCCGGCGGCAACCTGGAAGAAACCGTGACGCGAAACAACCTTGAGGCTGCTGAGGAAATCGTCCGGCAGATGCGCTTGCGGGACATGGGTGGCATGGTTGTTGTGGACTTCATCGATATGGTGTTGCCAGAAAACCAAGACCTTGTGTTACGACGTCTCACCGAGGCACTGGGCCGTGACCGCACCCGGCACCAGATTTCCGAAGTGACATCACTAGGTTTGGTGCAAATGACCCGTAAGCGGTTAGGAACGGGCCTGCTGGAAACCTTCTCCACAGAATGCGAGTACTGTGCTGGGCGCGGCATTATCCTTCATGACGATCCTGTGGAATACCAGGAATCCCGGCCACCAGCACGGAAGAAGCAAGAGAAAGCACTTTCGCACGCACATCCGATTGGTGAGCATCCTGCTGCGGCGGTGATGCACAAGCAGCAACAGGCTGAAGAGGAAACCAAGCCAACGATCGAAGAGCTTGCGGCGGCTGTAGTTATCACTGACGATGAAGATGATCACGCACCAACATACGAAGAAGCACTTGCGGAATATGAGGCATCGCCACGCCGGAAGCGCGCCACCCGTGGTAACTCCCGCTCGGATCGAAAGCCTGAACCAAGCGATTTTGGTATTGAGGAAACTGAGGAAGCCACAGAGAAGCCTCGCCGTGGACGCCGCCGGGTAGCCCGGAAGCGCCACGATGACGTTGTGGAGACCGGAAGCAGTAGCAATGAGCAAGGGTCGCGGCGTCGACAAGCAGCAGATGCGGTGGCTGACCATGTAGAAGTAGTGGTTGAAACATCCATTCGCCGCGGTCGACGTCGCGCCGTGCGCCGAACTTCCAGCACGGCGGTTGTTGCGCGGGCAGAAAAGCCAACGAACGAAAAATCCGCAACCCAAGTGCGAACCGGGCGCGGACGCCGACGTGTTGTTCGGAAAGCCATTCGATCGAACTAGGCGGTTTGGTATTTACACCCTGCAAGGGGTAGGCTTCGTAAGTCGCAGTTTTAGGTGGAGTTAAGCTCCGCCTTGGAACTCAAATGCAATGTGAAAGTAACTTCAGGCCACTGCTTGATTGACGTGCGGTGCCTGATCCGAGTTGATAGATAAAGGGGTAGCCCTCCTATGTACGCGATCGTCAAGACCGGCGGCAAGCAGTACAAGGTTGCCGAAGGTGACCTCGTCAAGGTCGAGAAGATCGAGGGTGAGCCGGGTGCATCCGTGGCTCTCACCCCGGTTCTGCTCGTCGATGGCGCCAACGTAACTTCCGCCGCTGACAAGCTTGCTGGTGTGAGCGTCAACGCTGAGATCGTCGAGCACGTTAAGGGCCCGAAGATCCGTATCCTGAAATACAAGAACAAGACCGGTTACAAGAAGCGCCAGGGACACCGTCAGCCCCTGACCGTTGTCAAGGTCACCGGAATTTCCAAGTAAACAAGCCGGTAGGCTGAACATATTTTCCAAAGGAGGGAAATAGACAATGGCACACAAGAAGGGCGCATCGAGCTCAAATAACGGTCGCGATTCCGAGTCAAAACGCCTTGGCGTGAAGCGATTCGGTGGCCAGAAAGTCAAAGCCGGCGAAATCCTTATCCGCCAGCGTGGCACCAAGTTCCACCCAGGTGAGAACGTAGGTCGCGGTGGCGACGACACCCTCTTCGCATTGAAGGCTGGTGCCGTGAAATTCAGCGTTAAGCGCAACCGCCGCACCGTCAACATCGTAGAAAGCGAAGCCGTTTCTGCGTAGCCGGTAAAGGTTGAAGCGCCGCTTCTAGCTCATTTGTGCTAGGGCGGCGCTTTTTTGCTGTGTGCGCTGGCGTTTCGTCCTTGCGCTCGCTCTTGCCGGGCTGAAATGTTCAACGCTGTCGGGGGCGGGTGGGCGTCGAAAAGCTTGGATCGTGAGCACTGAGCCGTGATGAATCCATAAGCGATGTCGCTTTTTACACCAAGTTGTGCCCAATTGGTGTATTTGGCGACAAAACTTTAGCCTCAGGGCGGGTTCGGTGTCGCTTTTTACACCAATTGCCCACAAGATGGTGTATTCGGCGACTTCCCCCAGGTCGCAGGTTGTGCGCAATTTATGCGCTGGTTGACGCCGTTCCGAACCAGGCTGCTTCTCGACGCCGCGTGCAGCATCACCGTGGACCTGAGCGTGGGACCGCAGTCGGGGGTAGGTATTCGACGCGCGAGGGTGGTAGGATAAGGCACTTTGTTTGTAGGAATTATGTCGATTGTCGCTTGACTGTAGGGAAAATAATGTCTCGTTTTGTTGACCGTGTTGTTCTTCACCTTATGGCTGGTGACGGCGGCAATGGTTGTGCCTCAATTCATCGGGAGAAGTTCAAGCCATTAGGTGGCCCAGATGGGGGAAATGGTGGACACGGCGGGGACATTATTTTGGAGGTGAGTCCGCAGGTGCATACGCTGCTGGATTTCCATTTCCGGCCGCATATTAAGGCGCAGCGTGGGGGGAATGGCGCGGGTGATCATCGAAACGGTGCTCGAGGTGAAAACCTGGTGTTGCAGGTTCCGGCAGGCACTGTGGTGATGAATGAACAAGGTGAAGTTCTGGCCGATATGACTGCGAATGGTATGCAGTATATTGCGGCTGCTGGGGGTCACGGGGGCTTGGGGAATGCGGCGTTGGCGAGCCGTGCTAGGAAAGCTCCGGGGTTCGCACTGAAAGGTGAACCGGGTGAGCAGCACGATGTGATTTTGGAATTGAAATCCATGGCTGATGTTGGTTTAGTCGGGTTCCCGTCTGCTGGTAAATCGTCACTGGTTTCGGTGTTATCTGCCGCGAAGCCGAAGATCGCGGATTATCCGTTCACTACTCTGCAGCCGAACCTTGGAGTGGTCAATGTTGGGCACGATACGTTTACGATTGCGGACGTTCCGGGGCTGATTCCGGGAGCATCCCAGGGCAAGGGCCTGGGCTTGGATTTCCTTCGACATATTGAGCGAACTGCCGTGTTGGCGCATGTTGTGGATGCGGCGACGTTGGAAAATGGTAGGGATCCGATTTCGGATATCGACGCCCTGGAAGCTGAGCTGGCTGCATACGAATCCGCGCTCGATTCGGATACGGGATTGGGTGATCTTAAGGATCGTCCCCGGGTGATTATTTTGAATAAGGCGGATGTTCCGGAGGCGAAAGAGCTTGCGGAATTTGTGGTGGAAGAGCTGAAGGAAAAGTACGGCTGGCCGGTATTTATCATCTCTACAGTGGCGCGGCAGGGCTTGGAGCCGTTGAAGTTTAAACTTATGGAAATTGTCTCCGAGCATCGAAAGAAGCAGCCAAAGGAGAAGGTAGAAAAGCGCATGATTGTGCGCCCGAAGGCAGTTGACGGTAAACGCGAATTTGTTATTGAAGCGGATCCGCAAACGCCCGGGGGTTATATTGTTCGAGGTGAGAAGGCTGAACGCTGGATCAGGCAAACAGATTTTGAAAACGATGAAGCTGTTGGATATCTTGCGGATCGGCTTGCCAAGCTCGGAGTGGAAGAAGCGCTTTTGAAAGCTGGTGCGGAACCCGGCTGCAGCGTGACTATCGGCGACATTACCTTTGAGTGGGAGCCGATGACGGTCGCGGGCGTCGATACGCCACTCACTGGTCGAGGAACTGACGTTCGCCTCGAGCGTAGGGAGCGCGCCTCTGCCGCGGAACATAAGCGTGCGTCCCAGGTGCGCCGTGGATTGATAGATGAGTTCGATTACGGTGAGGGGCAGGTTGCCGATCGCGAGCGTTGGCAGGGGTAACCTTAACGGCGCGCGGTGGTAATGCGGTGGTTTGGGGAGCGCGCGCCGCACGTTACCATGTACTTCATGAGTTCCATGCTGCCAGTCACGCCGTATTTGCCCGATCAGCCTGCGAAAAAGACTTCGAATGGTGCTCCGGCGAGTTTGCGTGAACGTATCGCGCAGGCGAAGCGTGTGGTGGTTAAAGTAGGTTCCTCATCGCTTACAGGTTCGGATTTTACGGTGGATCCAGCGCGGATCGATACGCTTGTCGACGCCCTCCAGGCGCGGATGTTGGCCGGTTCCGACGTGATCGTGGTGTCTTCGGGCTCAATTGCTGCTGGGATGGCACCTTTGGGGTTAACGCAGCGCCCAACTGACCTTGCGACCAAGCAGGCAGCGGCCAGTGTCGGCCAGGTCCATTTGGCGTACGAGTGGGGCAGAAGTTTCGGCAGGTACGGCCGCGTAACCGGACAGGTGTTGCTTACCGCCGGTGATGCTGGGCGTCGCGATAGGGCTCGAAATGCTCAGCGAACAATTGATCGATTGCGGCAGTTGCGTGCGGTGCCGATCGTGAATGAGAACGATACGGTGGCCACCACTGAGATGCGTTTTGGTGATAATGATCGCCTCGCCGCCATCGTGGCACATTTGGTTTCTGCCGATGCATTAGTGCTGCTCTCGGATGTGGAAGGCCTCTACGATAAAAACCCTTCGGAGCCAGATGCGCGCTTCGTTTCCGAGGTTCGTGACGGCAATGATCTGAAAGGTGTGGTAGCTGGTGATGGCGGTGTTGTGGGTACCGGCGGCATGGCTTCGAAAGTTTCTGCGGCACGGTTGGCGTCGCGCTGCGGGATTCCGGTGCTGCTGACGTCAGCCGAAAACATTGCCGAAGCGCTGGGGCCTGCGGATGTTGGCACCGTGTTTTACCCCAAGGAAAACCGGCTGTCCGCATGGAAATTTTGGGCGCTCTACGCGGCCGATATTGCCGGTACATTGCGTATCGACGCCGGCGCCGTCACCGCAGTCACCAGTGGCGGGAAGTCACTGCTCGCTGTGGGAATTGAAAGCGTGGAAGGTGAGTTCCAAGCCGGGGAAATCGTGGAAATTATGGGCCCCGGTGGAGAAATCATTGGCCGCGGCGAGGTGAATTATGATTCTCAACTCCTCGGCTGGATGCTTGGCAAACACACTTCTGAACTCCCCGCGGGCATGCATAAACCGGTGTTGCATGCTGACTATCTGAGTGACTATGCGTCTCGGGCGTAGTAACTAGAGCAGCTCGCGCTACTCTTTCGGTGCTTCCGGTGTTTCGTTCACAAGTTTGATTGGTTGAATGTGCTCGAAACCTGCTTGATGCGGCGTGATTTGAAATTCCCCGAGCGGAGTTTGGCATATCACGGACTGGTGTTCCCCTTTGCACTGAACGTCGCCACGCCGAACCTCCACGGGGCCCTCCGGTGCGTGATCTGCATACGGTGCGAGTGGCAGGGCAGTGCCGAGGTCATGGAGGTCAGTGCCGATCAGGAATTGACCTGAGAGCCCTTGTTGAGTTTTAGCGCCACAAGTGATGTAATTTGGCTCCTTTGCAAGTTCTGCCTTCTCAGGAATAAAGCACGCAACTTGTTCTCCTTCGGGGTTCCCAATGGCGAATTTATGGCCTTTTCTGCCGCCGAATGTGACCGCTGTTCCACCTTCGTCCTTGACGGCTTCTTTGCGTTTATATAGCTCACCATCGTTCGTGGTTGTTGTTTCTTTTTCGCTCTTGAGCCAGGTTTTTCCATCGTTTGTGGCGCAGAACAACCCGTCGTCAGTAACTCCGCATGTGAGATCCTTGTTGGTGATGCGGGCGCCACTGGGAAGAATCGCTGGTTGCGGGCCTGTTGGTGGTTCTGCGGACTGCTCGGTGGGAACATTTGCAGGTTGTTCCTTGGGCTCGTCCCGATTGGAAGTGTGTTTGATTTTCTTATCGATTATTTGGAAACCTTCGTCCCCGTCCGTGCATTCCAGGTTGCCCTCTTTCAGGGTGCAATGGTGCCCGTGCCGTGTTTGAAACGTCTCGTGCGGGAATTCGATTTCGGTGAGTTTTTGGAAGGTTTTATCTAATTCCGCTGCGGATACGGGGCTGGGATTGAGGCTCATTGAGGTGACAATGACTCCACATGCAAGGAGCAGGGGCAGGACACGCATTGCTTTAAACCTTTCTTGTGTTTATGTATATAGCGTATCTGCGAATCGTAAGTTTTGGGGCGCAAGCTACACTTGTCGCCATGAATGATGCGCGACAAATTGAACGAGACGCAGTGCTGGCCTTAGCTCGCGCTGCGAAAGATGCCGCCCGCGAGGTAGCGATGTTGACAACCGATGTGAAAAATACGGTGCTCTTAGCCGCAGCGGATGCTCTCGAACAACAGGCCAAACGAGTATTGGATGCGAATGCTGAGGATATCGCCGCTGGTCGCGCCGCAGGTTTATCCGAATCTCTTATCGATCGGTTGGCGCTTTCAGAAGAGCGTATCCAAGGAATTGCAGGCGGGCTGCGGCAAGTGGCCGCGCTCCCTGATCCGGTCGGGGATGTCCTCGACGGGAAAACTTTGCCCAATGGAATTCGGATGCAAAAAGTTCGGGTACCCCTGGGGGTAATGGGGATGGTGTATGAGGCGCGCCCCAACGTTACTGTTGATGCCTTTGGGTTGGCACTGAAATCGGGCAATGTAGCCCTGCTGCGCGGTTCGAAATCGGCAAAGCATTCGAATACTGTGCTGGTGGAAATTCTGCAGGAAACGCTCGTTGCGCACGACGTCCCTCGGGCTGCGGTGCAGCTGCTTCCATGCGAATCGCACGATAGTGTCCAGGACCTCATTACCGCCCGTGGCCTGGTAGATTTAGTGATTCCTCGAGGCGGTGCGAGGCTGATTGAAGCGGTGGTCACCAACGCCACTGTGCCAACGATTGAGACCGGTACGGGCAACTGCCACTTCTATATTGACCACGATTGCGACCTCGACCAAGCGATCGAACTTCTGCTGAATGGTAAAACGCGCCGAGTCAGCGTCTGCAACGCCACCGAAACCGCACTCATCTCAAACAAGCTTAACGACGCCGCGAAACGCCGCATTGTTGCAGCCCTTCAGGCGGCTGGGGTCAAGGTCCATGGAGACGTCGAAACGCTTGGGTGCGATATCGCTGCAACTGATGAAGACTGGGAGGCCGAATACCTCTCAATGGACATCGCGTTAGCGGAAGTCGACGGAGTTGAAGGTGCCATCGAACATATAGCGCGTTGGAGTTCCGGCCACACCGAAGGCATCGCCACGAGCAATATCGTTACCGCACAGAAATTCGCCGAAGCGGTCGACTCCGCAGCCGTGATGATCAATGCGTCCACCGCCTGGACCGACGGTGAACAATACGGATTTGGTGCAGAAATCGGGATTTCAACGCAGAAACTCCACGCCCGTGGACCCATGGCCCTCCCGGAGCTTACCTCTACTAAGTGGATCCTTACTGGCAATGGCCATACAAGGCCCTAAAAGTTTGATAAACCCTATAGCTTTACGCTTTTAATCGCGCTAGCGTTTGGGTTACCTGCACCCGTCAGGGAAGGAAGCCTGATGCTAGCCGACTATCGAACAAGTAATCCAACTCGCCAGGGCATCCGGATCTTCACCGTGCTCACTGGCCTCACGTTCCTTGGCATTCTGGCCTGGCACTTCGTACGACTGTTCTTTAACGCTGGCGCCGTCGCCGAAGATTTCGTCCTAGCCGCCGCACTTTTCGGAGTGTTCCTCGGCGGCATCTACCCAAGCTTCCTGGGCAAACAATCGTTCGGCCCGCTGGTGGCCACATGGGTAGGTGCCAGTGTGCCCCTTGGAACGGTGCTCGGACTCTGCGTGGCTTACGTTATTTGGGTGAGTTAGGTTATTGCATGGTGCAATGCCGCCGGTGAACCCCACCGTCCAAGTACAATTCCTCCTATGTCTACCCCCGCTTCCACTACCCCCGTTTCTGAAACTGTGTGCCCTTTTACGCCGCGGCGGATTGGCATTATGGGCGGCACGTTTGATCCGATTCACAATGGCCATTTAGTGGCGGGTTCGGAGGTGGCGGATCGGTTCCAATTGGATTTGGTGGTGTTTGTGCCTACGGGGGAGCCGTGGCAGAAGGCGCATCGGCAGGTGAGTGCGCCGGAGCACCGGTATCTCATGACGGTGATCGCTACGGCGTCGAATCCCAGGTTTCAGGTGAGCAGGGTGGATATTGATCGGGGTGGACCTACGTACACGATTGATACGCTGCATGATTTATCGGCGCAGTATCCGGGGGCGGAGTTGTTTTTTATTACAGGTGCGGATGCGTTGGCGCAGATTATGACGTGGCGGAATTGGGAGCAGATGTTTGATCTGGCGCATTTTGTGGGGGTGACGCGACCGGGCTATGAGTTGGCGAATGATTTGCCGTTGCGGGAAGGGTCGAAGGTCTCGTTGGTGGAGATTCCGGCGATGGCGATTTCATCAACGGATTGTCGTGCTCGCGCTGCGGCGCGTCGTCCGGTGTGGTATCTCGTGCCTGATGGTGTGGTGCAGTATATTGCGAAACATTGTTTGTATCAGGGTTGGCAGGCAGACGCAGCAACGTAATGCAGCGCGATGCTTGCCGCGGCGTCGTGAAGTGTGACTAGCTTAAACCCTGTTGATTGTGGAAGACTTGATCGGTACCCAATAATCGAAGGACTAGTGTGACTGCTTCTGAATTTTCTGTTTCTTTGGCGCGGGCTGCGGCATTGGCTGCGGATGAGAAGCGCGCTAAGGAAATCGCGGTGATTGATGTTTCGGACCAGATGGTGATTACGGATTGTTTTGTGATCGCCTCGGCCGATAATGAACGTCAGGTGAGCGCTGTTGTTGATGAGATTGAGGACAAGTTGCGCGAGCTGGGCGCGAAACCGGTGCGTCGGGAAGGCGTCCGCGAGGGCCGGTGGGTGCTGCTGGATTACGGCAATTTGGTGATCCACATTCAGCGCAATGAGGAACGAGAGTTCTATGCGCTTGATCGTTTGTGGCGTGATTGTCCGCTCATTGATATTGAAGGCATTGAAACTCCCGTTCGCCCGAAGGCTTGGGAACGCGATGTGGACGTGCGTAATGTTTCCTCGATCGATCAGATTCCATTGGCGGATCACGAGCCAGATGCGGACGAGCTGTGAGACGTCTCATTCTGCTGCGCCACGGGCAAACTGAGTACAACGCATCAAAGCGGATGCAGGGGCAGCTTGATACGAAACTTAGCGAATTCGGCATCGAACAGGCGCACAATGCTGCACGCTATCTTTCGCAACGCCCAATTCGCGCCATTCTGTCCTCCGACCTCAGCCGCGCGCACGACACCGCACAGATTATCGGAAAGCTTACCGACGTCCCGGTGATCACCGACCCGCGGTTACGGGAAACGAATCTGGGGGAATGGCAGGGCAAAAGCCACCAGGAAGTCGACGAGAAATATCCGGGTGCGCGTGCGCGTTGGCGTCACGACGTCTCGTGGGCACCGCCAGGCGGCGAATCCCGGCTTGAGGTGGCCGCCCGGGCGCGTCAAGTGATCGATGAACTCATGGTGAACTTCCCAGAGTGGGAAGAAAAAACCGTGCTCGTGGTTGCCCACGGTGGGACGATCAGTGCACTGACGGCAAGCCTGCTGGGAATGACCACGAACGAGGAATACATTATGTTCTCGGGTCTCAAAAATACGTGCTGGGGCAGGCTTACTGCGCGGCCACGGTTCCATCCGCAAACGGGCGATGCTACCGTCACGGATACGCAGTTCAATGAAACAAATATTCATGATGCCCAGTGGTACCTTGATGGTTGGAATATGGGCGTAGCTTTAGGGCTAGAACTCGACCGCTAACACACGTAGGGAGCCGCAGTGGCCGTCCGCATTGTCACCGATTCATCCTCCTGTTTGCCCGATGACATCGCAGCACAACTCGACATCACCGTCATAGACCTTCACGTGATGAATCGCGGCGACGACCGCTCAACTGCCGGCTTAAACCCACTCGAACTGGTTGCCTGTTATGCCCGCCAGCTCGAACGTGGTGGCGACGAAGGTGTCGTAGCTCTCCATATTTCGAAAGAACTTTCTGCCACATGGTCGAATGCCGTGACCGCAGCTGCAGTGTTTGACGGCGGGGTGCACGTCGTCGACACGAATAGTGTGGGCATGGGGCTGGGGCTGGCCGCAGTTGCCGCAGCTCAATGCGCACGTGAAGGCGGCAATTTAGAGGCGTGTGCCGACGCCGCGGTCGCCGTGTTGGAGCGTTGTGAAACGTGGCTGTATGTCCACCGCATCGATGAATTACGAAAATCTGGCCGACTTTCTGCGGCAACTGCATTGATGTCCACCGCGTTGGCAACAAAACCCATCATGCACCTCAAAGATGGACGTTTGGAAGTGGTGGGAAAAACCCGGACTCAGGCGAAAGCATTTGCAAAAATCGTTGAATTGGTGAAAGCCGTTGCGAATGACCGCTTAGTGACAATTACCCTTCAACAACACGAAGCCCGCGAGGCCGCACGCCACCTACGCGAGATGCTCCACGAGGAATTAGCACTCGACGATGCTGGGCGGATCGAGATCGTCAATATGGAACAAGTGCTCGCCATTCACTCTGGCCCCGGCGCCGTTGCAGTGACAGTCGTGCTGCAAAATATGGACTAACGGCAGCGAGCCGACGGCGGAGTAGGTAACGATGCTCGTTGAACGATAAGTCCCGCGGCCCAAGATGACCGCAGGACTGTTCCGGCAGAGCCTACGCTACGGAGACTCAGCAGGCGTAGTGGCCCCCGTGGTTGATTGCGCCTCCGCTGGTTTCTTTACCTTGATAGTGATGGTATCGGACAACGTGCTTGGCTGGGGCAAATCATCCATGAATTGCATCGTGTATTGGCTAAGCAATATTGTTGAAACGTCATCCACATCAAAGTTCTTGAGGTGTTTGTATTCAACAAACTCTGGATTGGATGCCCATTCTTTTTCAATCAATCGCAGGACGCATTCCGAATATGGTGTCACCTTTGAAAGCAAATCACTACTGGTATTTTCCGCTTTGGCGGAATCCCAGTCTTTGCTGCATAACGTAAAAAGGTTGTGTTCGTCAAGTATTGTTCCGTTGTAAAGTAGGGAAGAAAAATGTGAATAATTGTGGAAATGTACCAAGGATTCAAGGTTATTAAAAACTTCAACCCTAAGCGTGATTGTATCGAGTGTATCCGCAAAATCTTTTGGAATGCGCAGGCGACCTTCGTACGTTGCAATTATTAATTGACTTTGTAACTCAGCGGGAGTACTTCCGGACTCTTCATCAAAAACAGAACCCTCAAAGTTAACTCCTGCTTTATAGGAATTCTCGTCGATAGTCACACGTATCGAGCGAAATGTATGATTTTTGAGTTCGAGCAGGATTGAATCAGCTTCCAGAAACTCGTTTACCTCGCAAAAGCTTAAGTTGAGGTCGCTTCTTTGGCTAATTGCGTAATCGGCTGGTTCTGACCGCCGGTCATTGGTATCGCATTTTGGTGGAGTGGTGTCTCGTGGTGCTAGGTGATAGACAATGTCGAAGAGCATTTCATTGTCTTGCATTAAATCCGTTTTCGAATTAGCAATGGCGTTACTCAGCTGCTTTCCTTCCGCGCGCCAATCATTCGATTCTAACATTTCCAGTACTTCAACTTTGGCACCAGCATCAACTAGTTGTTGGCGCCAAGATTTGTCAGCGATGACAGTGGCCATCCACCAACCATCCTGGTTCATTTCGGTTGATATTGTTTTACGGTCCGCGCTTATGCTAGTTTTCGCGAGTTTCCAGTAACCCGGTTCTGGCACCCAATATAAGAAAGTGTAATCAGCGTGTTCGGGCAATGGAGTGGCGAACGTATGAGACAAAATAGGTTTATTTTGTTTCAGGTCCGCGATTTGATACTTCAGTGGTGCGGTAGCGAAGGTATTTGGAATCTTGAATGACATGTAGTCACGGGCATCTTCAGGTAATTCTTCATAGCTCACGGTGATTTCGTCTTGTTGATTCGCAATTCGTACGGACCGTTGCTTTGTGCTGAAGCTTCCTGTTGATTGCCATTCCAGTTCGCCAACCTTTTCCGGTGGTCCGAATTTTGTTTCGGGCTCATTTGCGTGTGCGGGTGGCGGGGCTGAGGTGGTAGTAGGTGCGCTTGTAGCGGTGGAGGACGTGCTTGGCGTTGATGAGGGATTGGTTGTGGTTGTAGGTGGTTTTGGAGGTTGCTGAGGTTGTGGTGGTGAGGGCCATGCCTGCGGTCCAAATACCGCGATGACGATGGCTTTAATGAACGCGAATATTCCTGCTGAAAGCCTTGACAGGATCTCGAACATTCGTATTGGCAGGCTTGGTTTTTCGTCATGCACGGCTGCTTGCGCCACGTGGAGTGGCGTGCGTTCCGACGCCGCGGCAATCGTAATCTCGCTTGTGCTTACTGTTTGCGGAGCTGCGATAGCCGAGTGTTGCAGATGTGGTTGTGCCGAGGCGCCGCTCGGGACAGCCGTATTGTAGGCAAAAGTTGCTAGCACCACTAAGGTTGCTAACGGCAAAACCTGTTTCTTCATGAATATAAATCATAGATTGCCTTAAATGCCCTCTAAGAATATTTCGTTTAATCGCCCCCGATTGTGTATACAATAATGAAATTATCGACATGGTAAGTTTTCGCTATCTTTAGCAATTCTTATATTTAATAAATTCGCCCAGGCCGCGCAATTGCAGTTTTTAATATATTTCATCTCTGCGGCTGGAATGGCATACTCGCTTTAAATGGGGTCGCCCATATCGTCGAATGCACTCGCAATCAGGATTTTCCAACGTGAGCCGCCCCGGTTTAGTTGCTGGGCCACATGTCCCCGGCCGAACGTGAAGGCGTTCCCGGCCCTGGAATGGAAATGGTCTACGCGCCTTGGTGCTGCTTGTCGACGCCGCGGGCACGCCGGTGGGGTGGAACGCTGCAGGTGGGTGCGGCGGTGGGAAGCGGGTCGGCGGTGGTGATACTTCCATATTTGACGTGGCTTAAAGTGCACTCGTTGCGCTAAAACGCCAGGAAAAGGTGGGTGCGGGGGTGGGGACTGGGTCGATGGAAGGTGTTGTGCGCTGGAGATGCTGATACATGTATATACAGTGTCGCTTTTTACACCATGTAGTGCACAATTGGTGTATTTGGCGACAAAACTTCTGCTCCAGAGCGGGTTCGGTGTCGCTTTGTACACCAATTGGGCACAACATGGTGTTTTCGGCGACAACCCGCAGGTCAATGCTTGTGCGCAAGATATGCGAGTGGGGTGAGATGTGGCGGCGCTGGGGCGGGCGTGTGGTCGTGTGCTTGGCGCGTTGGAACGGCAGGATATGCGGGTAAGTGGTGCTGATTGACCGTGTGCGGACTGCTCCTTGAGATACCTACCCCCGAAAAGGTGCATTTGGGACACAAAGTATTGCCCAATTCTGGGGTGCCTGCCAGCGGGTTTCATGGTTTTTGGTCAAGTGTGTTGGGTTGTGGCGGCTGTGATAGCTATACGAGTGCTGTGGGGCCGGTCTGAGTGTGTGGGGCTGG
>JAUMZC010000027.1 GCA_030528295.1 Corynebacterium sp. | reverse complement strand
ACACGTTCGGCCAAGATTATGTTGATTACACGCTACGAGTCCCGCGATGGATCGGGTTCCCGAGACAAGGGTGAGGGATGACAGTGCTTTCGATCGTTGCGTATCAACAAGAGTTCCGCCAGGATTTACTTGAGTTATCTTTGCGTGCCTGGGGGGCAGTGTTTCCAAAACTTCAAGCGGAGGTTCCCGAGTTCGTATACATGTCGTTCTATCCTGAGGGCTGGGATCGCAGACAATGGGACGACATAGCACAAGTGTTAGATAATCAACGGGAGCTCATCGACGTCGCTGTCGTTGACGGTAGGCCTGTGGGTTGGGTGTGCACACGTATTCATCCGCGAGACAAGATGGGCGAAATATACATCTTGGCGGTGGCCCCCGAGTACCGTGGGCACGGTATTGCGAAAGCACTTATGCGTCAAACGTATCAGCGGTCGAAAGATGCCGGTATGCGCATGGTGATGGTGGAGACTGGTGATGATTCTGGCCATGAACCCGCTCGAGTGCTTTACGAATCCGATGGGTTTATTCGATGGCCGGTGGCTCGATATTTTAAAGAACTCTAGTGCGATATGGGCGGTTCTTGAAGATACGGCTGCCAAAGTTCATAGCTCTCCCAATCCTGCGGAACTCCCAGTGATTCCACTGACACGAATTGTGAAGTGGGAAAGCCTCGCAATAGTGCGCATGTTCGTGACGCCCATTCGATGTTCGGGTCGATAAACGGCAACAAGTATGCGATTACCGCGAGGACATTGTATGTACCGAAATTACTTTTGGCGGTGTGTAGTTTGCGCAGGTGATCTAGCGGCGGAACTTGTCCGAGTTTAGGCCGTGCGGGTGCGTTCTGCAGTTTGCGATTGAACAGGCGTGCGTGGTGGGCGGTGAGGTTTCGCGCGTAATTGAGGCTCGCGAGCCAACTGGCCATAAGATACTTCGTTGGCACTCCGAAAGAGTTGGCGATTTCATCTGCAAGTTCTTGGGTGAGATTCCGATACAGGTTCGAAAGCTGGCCTAATTCCAAAATCTCGCATAGAACCCAAATGGGAATTCGATTATCACCGTTGTCTTCGAATTGTTTGACGAGACGTTCGTCTGCGTCTTCTTTCCGCTTATTGACGCCCTGGAGCCACATCACGTGCTTGCTTGGGGCTGGCCACCGCGTATCTGTGTGCTGTGCTGTGAATTTCTCAATGAAATTCACGTCGCGTTCGTGTGCATACGGATCGTTGCAACCTAGGATGTATCCAATTCGCATGCGGGCGGCTATTTCGATTCGCTCAATGCCTTCCAGAATGTGCATGCGTAACTGCCGATCAAAATCAATAATCTCTTCGGCGTGTTGGAGTGTGGTGCCAGGTTGATACTGGTTCAGTATTCGCAGCTGAGTGCGTCCTTCGGCATCTTGATATTGCTCTGATTGGAGAAAAGGGTAGAGGTATCCTGTGAGCCGGTAGTATCCAATTGCTTTAAGAACGGTAGCGGCACGTTGTTCATCATCAATGGAAACTCCGCGGTCCATCAGCAGTTGAATTTGTTCACCCACCGTGAGCCAAGACTTCATGTAATCAGTCATTGGCCTCCTTAGAAAGAAAATCAACCCGCGCAATTGAGAGCTACGGGCTGATCATGATGGCTTTAAATTAACATAGTCTGCGAGGAGTTTGCAACGGATTTGCGTGGCAAACAACATCCTAAATAAACAATTGGTGCCCCGGCGTATACAAGGAGTGCGAATGTCAGTAAATCAAACAGGGTATCGAAAATCTTTAGCTTCGATACTGGCTGTCGTTTCCTTGGTAGTTGCCGCATGCGGAGGTCAGCAAGACGCGCAAACTTCGGAGTCTCAATTGACGTCAAGTGCCTCTGACGCTCCAGTTGCCGATGGTCCCCATGCGTCAAACGATCGAAAACTCGCCGAGCGAATGGTGACTGAGAATGATGCAAAAACCGCAACTATTATCGACGTCGATTTCGGCAATGTGAGCAGCGGAGACTATAGCGCTCCATTGCGCGGTGTTGTGGTGACACCGAAGAATGCGCAGGCACCGACTCCACTTGTCGTGGTCAGTCATTTACGGGCGCCAAATTGTGATGATGCTTCATTCGCATACCCGTGCCCGGATGGAGCCAGTGAATATCGGTTCGATCGGGGGATGACGTACTTCGGAGAGAAGCTCGCCGAACAAGGCTATACAGTAGTCATTCCGGATTTGGGCGGAGTGTTTGTAGGCACCGATGTTAACGATCCATACGACCAAAATGCCATGTGGAAAGAGGTGATAGGCAAGTTTGTTGAGGTGTTGCGCTCAGATTCCACCGATGGGACGAATACGCTGGGAGCGCAGTTCGCGCAACCGGTTGACCTCAATAATGTTGGGCTGGTCGTGCACTCCCGGTCGGGGACGGTGACAACGCCAGCCATTGAATTGTTCGGTTCTGACAAGGTCAAATCAGTGTTCGCTTATGGTCCGGCGTATGACACTGTTGATTTGGAGCACATCACCCCCGCTGGAGACGATGTGCCGTACTTAGCGCTCGTTGGCGAAGCGGATGCTGACGTCGGGGCGTCGGCGAACCTTTGGATTGGGCATTATCTCTCTGAGCATCGGCAGCATGCAGCTTCAGTGGTTTCGGTGCCTGGGCTTGGGCATATGTATATCAATCGCGCGGCGTCGGAAGCTAAAACTGATGATCGAATCGGTTGCGATGAGCGAGACTGCCCCGATGCTGCGGAACACGAACGTATTTTCAGTACGCTCGCAATCGATTGGCTCAATGCAACTCTTCGTGGCATGGACACTGACCTGCCACTGACTTCCGATAAGCCACTTCCAGCAATGGTGGCTGATGTTCCCGCTCGTTGGTTAGCACACACGCCCGGTGAAACGACGAGTTTGGGTGCGGAACAATTTACGGCAGAAGGTCAGAAGAGCCAAGGATTATGCGTGAATCCAGACCCAATGAGTCCAGTTGAAATTGATAATTCTTGCCCGATGCCTGAGGAAGGTTATGTACAAATTGTCACTCCGGTGAATTACTTCACTGATGCACATGTTGATGTTGATATTGCAGGTACTCACGGCATTGCTGTCCAGGTGTCGCCATCGGGTACATATCCGGGTGAAGGTACTCCGGTGACTATCACCTTGCGATTGATCGGTGGTCAAGAATTCGTGCACGAAATCCCTGCAACAGATCCTGCGCTGATCAATCGGTCGAGCGAAATAGACAATGGAATATATCAGCTCGGCACTGTGCGAATTCCACTTCCGGATTGGGTTGCGGATGGCGTCATTGAGCACATTCGGATTACATCGGGTGAGCATCCAATTGAACTGCGGAGCATCGATTTTTGGCGCTAGCTACGACCTTCACACGAGATGGGCCCGCAGTGGTGACGTGTGTTACCCCAACAGCGGGAGTAGATCACGGAGACTAGCGACGACGAGCGCGCCCGGGGCGTCGTTAGGCAACGTCACCGATGTGCCCGGCCGAATGAGCAGTGCTGGAGCCATATCGGCGGCGCGTGCGGCCATGACATCAATGGGTCGATCGCCGATACACAAAACCTCGTGTGGGTTGAGATTATGCCGCTTGACCAGTAGCAAGTGCATGGCTGGGCTGGGTTTACGGTCGAGACCATCGGGTGCGCACACCATGTCATCCACATGGAGTCCACGTGCTTCCAGTAGATGTGTGGCACTTGTTCGATCGCGGTGGGTTACCACGAGGTTGAGGCCGCCACGTTCGGTTACCCGTGCCATAACTTCTTTGGCGCCATCGGTGAGTGGTGCGGGGTCGTGCTGCCATTTGTTTTTCAGATTGGCGTACGCGTGTTCAAGAACGGCTGGGTCTATGTGCTGTTCCCGGGCGAGTGTTTCGATTGCATGACCGATAGACCGCCGGGTCAATGAAGCCACATAGCGCAGGTGTTTGGTTGAAGTATCGCCAAATGATGCCGCGCACAAAACTCCGTCTACCTCTGGATAGGTATCGAAGAGTGTGCCTCCCATGTCCCAAATAATGTGCTTCATACGATCATTGTTGCAAAAAGTGTGCTGTTTATCGTTACATTCGCTTGTGAAGTGGGGGCAGCCGCGGTAAACGTGGGTGGCTAATGGAAATAAAACTCGGTAACAGAAATATAAAACGCGCACAAATGTTTTATCAGCGTAATACTATGGTCGAAGTAACTAATTGAAGGAAAACCTTGTAATTTGTGAAGAATGGCGAGAATGCACTGATGAATCAGCCCATGCTACATAAGCCAGCAGTGGATCTTGCTGGGGCTTCGATTCGTCCAGACGATACGGGGGGATTTTTAAAGAATGGGTATAGCGCAGGAAATAAACCCATCAAGATTGAGGGCAATGATGCGTTATTTTTAGGGGCGGACAAAGATACAACTACTGTTGTGGCAATAAAAATGGAGCTAGCAGATTCGGGTGATAGTGGTACGGCATTCTTGGAGGCGTACGATACGTCAACCTTGGAGCAGAAATACAGCCACGAAGTATTTGTTTGTAGTGACGCTTCAGCTAATGATTTGGTGTATTGCTCATTTCGGCAGGAACCGGGGATTTTCGCGTTGGATGTGAAAACTGGGGAGCGAGTTGCCGAGTACCCTCGTGAAATCGTTGAAGGAATCACCCAATACTATGGCACGGTTGATGGAAACGACATTGTCCTGATGCCTAAGGTAAGGGGCGCGTTAATTGTCTTATCGCTGGCGGCGGTGAACGATGGCCAAATTTTCTGGGAAAAGGAATACGATATATTCCCTGAGTGTGCGTATATCTCGAGCAGGTCGAAAGTATTTTGTGAAGAAGTTTTGGAAGAAAATAGTGACTTCAACCCGAAAGCAAGAATCGATATTCTCGATGCAAAGACCGGGCAAGTAACGCATAGTCACGAGACGAACAACCATACTATTCCGCTGGAAGATGGTTGGGCGGAGGAGCAGCCTACAAACGAAGAACAGCAGGCATTCCGGGAGCAACAGAAGCTTACGGATATGTTGGGGCCGAACAATGAAGGCCAGATCGGTCATATCCGGTCATCAAACATTGCACTTTTTAATCGACAAGGGGAAGTATCAGGTTATGCTTCAACGTTCTTTGAAGAGCTTATTTTCCCATTTAATTTCCGAAAGTTTGGAGATGGTCATCAGCGTCCAACAACATACTCAAGAGATGAAATTAAAAAAGCGGAGGAAATCGGTTCTGTGATTGTCAACGCTGAAGGCCAGGGGATGTATCAAGGATTTCAGTTACGAAATGTTGATTTGAGCAGATATTTTCTGAATGTAAAGAGCACTGATAAGTACTTCTATATGGCACCGAATGAAACGATTGTGTCAGTGTCAGAGGACGGAAGGCTCGTGTTGTTCGAAGATCTTGATACCGGAAAACACTGGATTTACGATTCCGAAAAAGGCACGACAATTATGACGACTGAAGGCGGGAAGACTCATGCTGGCGTGCCGTACGGTATGAACGGAGGTGTGAATCGTCGGACGACTATGCACAATCCTTTGATTGATTCACCAACAGTGATCAATGGTATTTTTGCGGTCCGGGCAGCGCAACCATCAGATGGGAAAGCTAGTCACGTGAGAACAGCATTGACTATTTATGTGCCCGAACGATTGTAGGCGAGCACGTCGATCTGCTTGGTGCTCCAGGGGTGGGCGTACATTGGGGGTGGAGCAGTCTTGAAATGGCAAGGGGTACGTCACGTGGAACCAGAGTTTAAAGCACACAATTTTATTCATGGCGCGGAGCGGATGCGCATGATATTGGATCAGACTGAATTAGAGTTTCCGGAACTTGATACGTTGCCGACACCGAATTGTTTGACCTTTTATAAGGGTGTCGCTGCTCGTGCCGTTGTGGTGTTTGCGGATATTCGGAATTCCCAAGATTTGCCTCTAGTCATGGATCGGACATCACTAGCAAAACTCTATAGTGCCTTTGTGGGCGAAGTGATGGCCGTGTTTTCCGGGGAGCATCATTGCCAAGACGTGAATGTAGTGGGAGATAATATTTGGGCGGTGTTTCGTGCCCCACTGCGGGAGGATATTGACCGGGTATTTCGCTGCGTGAAAGTTGCGCATTCAATGGTGATTATTTTGAATAGGGAATTGCAATACCGGGAGCTTTCTCCAATCGAAGTTGGTTTTGGTATTGCATGGGGTGACATTATTATGAACCGTCCAGCGACGTTATGTAGAGAGCGCAATAACGTGGTGTATAGCGGGGAGGTCATTAATCGTTCCGCGGCGCTTGCAGCACAGGCGTCGGCAACGCACGCTGACCACCCATTAATGCTCGATGCCACGATCTATGAAAACCTCAATAGCGAGCATCAACAATGGTTAACCTGGAACGAGCGCACAGAGTGTTGGCACGGAAATGTGGTTGATGACTATATCAATGCGTGGACCTTGGTAAATTACGATTAATTACACGATCGATGGTGAAGCGGATTGTTGAATGGTGTGACCACTACCAGGTGCCCTTGTATCTTGGTGCGATGTTCAGCGGCGCTGTCGCTGGATTATGGTTCCCTGGTGCATGGTTCGATTATGGTGTTCAACCTTCATTGATGATGTTGCTGTATGCAACGTTTATGGCAGTGCCATTTCGCAGAATATTGGAATCGTTCACTGATATCCGATTTCTTGCAAGTTTGTTATTCCTGAACTTTGTTGTGGTTCCGTGTGTTGTGTACGTACTCACCCGGCACATTGCTGACGACGCCGCGCTGCTCATTGGTGTGCTATTTGTGTTGCTGACTCCATGCGTAGATTACGTCATGGTATTTACGCGATTAGCAGGTGGCCATTGGCAAAAGATTCTTGCGGCAACACCATTGTTATTGTTGCTGCAATTCCTTTTCTTGCCTGTGTATCTGGCGTTGATGGGCGCGGCTTCGGTAATGAATGTGGTGGAATGGCGACCGTTTGCGTACGCCTTAGTAGCCCTGATTGTCATTCCGTTAGGGCTATCGATGTTGACGCAACGTGTTAGTCATACTAAGGCAGCAATGTCTCTTCAAAGGGTGACTGAACAACTGATGGTCCCGTTCATGATGCTGACGTTGTTTTTTGTTGTCGCATCTCACGCCGAGGTGGTGGCTTCGCAATTGGCGTCGATTATGCGCGTAATACCGAGTTATTGCGCGTTTCTCGTGGTAATGCCAGCGGCGGCATTAGTCGTCAGTAGATTAGGTTCATTTGGTGCGGGCGAGCGTAGGGCGTTGGCGTTTTCCTGTTCTACAAGGAATTCACTGGTTGTATTGCCATTGGTGCTGGCCTTGCCAGCCACGTTGAACCTTGCTGTTGCAGTGGTGGTGACTCAAACGCTCGTCGAACTCGTGGGCATGATTGTGTTCGTTCGTCTGTTTCCGAAGCTCATTGTGGATCCGGTGGCGGATAGCCGCGCCGGAGGTTCATGCCGGAAATGGTAATTGCAATTTCGAACATCGATATTTAGTTCGATATTAAAATGGGGTCATGGCTCCTGGTTTTTGGTTCGCTTTTTCGCTCACGTTGTTGGCGGGATTATCCACCGGAATCGGCGGCTTGTTGAGCGTGCTGTGGCGTACGCCGGGGAATCGGTTTCTCGCTGGATCGCTCGGATTTTCGGCAGGCGTGATGCTCTATGTTTCGTTAGTTGAGTTACTCCCCGAGGGGATGAACTCAGCGGGGGCGGCAACTGCGGTGGCGGCATTTTTCGGCGGTATTGCAGTAATTGCGATTATTGATCGTCTCGTTCCAGAGCGGGTGAACCCTCACGAACCGGTGGTACTCGGCGCGCCACCTGATGCGTATGAGCATTATGACTGCGATCGCAATTGCGTTGCATAATTTTCCTGAAGGATTCGCCACGTTTATCACCGCTCTCGAAGACCCAACTATTGCGGTCCCGATCGCGGTGGCCATTGCGATTCATAATATTCCGGAAGGGGTGGCTGTGGCTGTTCCTCTGCGCGAGGCAACGGGTTCGCGGCGAAAAGCGCTGTTGTGGTCGTTTCTTTCTGGACTCGCGGAACCAGCGGGTGCTCTAGTGGGATTCGCGCTGCTCATGGCACTTGTTGGGCCAGTATCCATGGGGATTGCACTTGCAGGAGTTGCTGGCGTGATGGTGTTTGTTTCATTGGATGAGTTATTGCCAACTGCGCAAGCTACCGGGGAGCATCACGTCGCTGTATATGGTTTGGTATTGGGTATGGCGGTGATGGCAACGAGTTTGTTGCTCCTGGCTTAAGGGAGACCTCCTTCGATATTGACCGTATGTTCTGGTCCTTGGATGCTGATGGTGCCCCCAGGTCCGCTGCAAATCAATTTTTCCGGACTCATCATTGAGCAGCGAATACCGCCGATCTCGGTAAATTCGCCCGGTTGTAGCATTACCGGCTGCGCGCTTGTTTCGAGTCGATCGCCAATGAAATGTTGCAGTCCCTCTGGGCTGACTTGCACCTGGTTTGCCGCACGATCAATTTCTTCGGGCGCGTGTTCGTTTGGGGTGCCGGAGCAAAGGAATGTATCGGCTAGAACTTGGCAGTATCCGTTCTCTGGCCCGCCGGAATTAAATTCGAATATATGGGTGTCATCGAGGATAAAGTTTTCATTCGGCACCATCCGAAACTCATGTTCGGGTTCTGGGGCGGGTGGAATGTGCGCCTGGGTGATGGTCCCTTGGCTTTTCACTGAGGTAGTTACCATTGGAACTGTCGTTCGTTCTGTATCTGAGGTTCCGCAGGCAACGAGGGCGCATGCGGCCACGGGGATACAGAGCAGGGTACGCATAGTTCTCCTTGAAAATCACGGTTTCGACGCCGCGTTCGTGGCGCCAGCGTTACTACTTTAGCGTGTCATGGCGCGGTGTAAAGCCTTCCTTAGCAATGATGCGTCGTCGACGTTGCGCCATTCGGTGTAGCCATGGAACTTGTTCATCCACATAGTCGTATACGAGTGCAGGATGGTCACTTCGAGTTACCCGACCAATTTGCTGAATGATTCTTCCTTTAAACGACACTGGAATAGTGAGAAATAGTGTGTTTAATTGTGGCAGATCAAAACCTTCACCAGCCACTTTATCAATAGCGAGGAGGATAAACGGTCCTTCGAGTTTACGGAGAGTTTCTAACGTGGAACTTCGTTCTTGTGGTGGTAATTGGCCGTGCAATAAGAATATGGGTGTGGTTACTTGTTGTTGCAGAAGCTCTTGTAACAGGTGTAGATGTTCAATTCGATTACTGAGCACCAGCGACGTTCTTCCTTCAGTTGCCGCTGAACAAATATCAGCAATGATGAGTGCATTACGGTCAGTATCAGTGGTGAGTTCACTGTAAATAGCGTTCATGGAGGCGCCATCGGTGGCGGGTTCTTCGGTAATGAAGTTCGTGGTGCGGAGTACTATTTCGCGTTGGGCGACGCGTTCATGTATTGCTTGATGTCGGATGGGGCCCAGTTGCATGGTGATGAGTTCATCCATGTGATCTGCGCGAAACGGCGTGGCGGTCAGGCCGAGCCAATATGGTGCCCGTGCGTCGGTGATGGCTGCTTCAGTGGCGGGAGAGGCGATCGAATGGCATTCATCCACGACGATATGATCATAATCATCAAGGACGCTAGTGTTTGCATCACGATGAGAAATGCTTTGCATCATAATGATGTCGATTTCTCCGGTCAGTTTGCGTTTTCCAGCTCCTAATTGGCCGGGTGTACAGCCGAGAAATTCACTAAGGCTGGTGCGCCATTGATCAACCAATTCTTTCCGATTCACCAATACCGCCGTTGGCACGTTACGGTGGGCGATCATTGCGCATCCAAGTACAGTTTTCCCAAAACCTGGGGGTGCCACAATGACACCAGTTCGATGTGGCGTTGTGTCTCGGAGTGCTCGTTGCTGGGGTGGTCGCAGTTTACCTGTAAATTCAAGTTGCAGCCGCTGCCGGGCGCGCTGCCGTTTAGTGTGCACCGTGGCACCTGCGGTTTCCAGTAGTTCAATGACTTCGTCGGTCAATCCGCGGGGCAGTTGTAATATGTTGTTTTCCTGGTGAAATCTGATGATGAGTCGGGGGATTCGGAACGTGCTAAATCGCTGCGCTTGTCTGCGATAAAATTCCGGGTTTGATAAGCAGGCGAGATGCTTCAGGCTGGCGATGATCGATGCGGGCAAACCATCCAAGGGGACACGAAGGTGCGAATCGACGCTGAGATCAACGGTCGCGGTGGTGTGTAGTTCCGATTTGCGTGGTTTTGGAACGGTGAGTTCGCTTGCTGGGCCGATAATCGGTTCATCAAAAACTACCGACTGGATATCGAGTGGCTTGACGGCAGATAATGCTGAAAATTGATCGTCATACGGCTGCCAGGTATTCGGATCTACAAACACCGTCGTGCCTTGGCGGCGGTGCGTACCTTGGAGTGGGAGCGCGATAAGGTTTCCTAGCCGACCACGTCCTTTTGAACGTATCGGAAGTGTGTCTTGAGCTGGGAAGAAGCGGTCATAGCTTGTGAAGTCCATATTGGGTTCTTGCGCCATAGCCTCCCGCAATAATTGAAATCCCAGCGCGCGTGCTTGACGGGCAGGAACTGGTTCCTCGAAGAAAATCCACACGTGCGCGCCAGCTCCGGAGGAAGAAATCTCAACGAGATTATCGACGCCCCGTGCGGCGCAGGCGTCAGCGTATGCTCGGGCGTTTTGGCGCCACAGTGCGTCGTCGAAATCGCAGGCTAAAAAATGGGTTGAGTCATCCGGCAACATCGGATACACACCGATGAATTGATTTCCACGCAAATGTTGGTCGATCACGTTGTCAGTGAGGGGAAGGTATTCCTCGGAGCCGCGGAATGGGGTGGCAGGACTCCAACCTTTCCGCTCGCTATGTTGCCATTTGTAGGCATAGACGTCAGTTCGACCACGGAATCGAGAGGTAAATAGGGAAATTTTGGCTGCTAGTGGTGCCTTTGCGTGAACATCGGTAGGCGGCGGCGCCTCGGGTGTGTGTCGCGGCGTCGATACGCCCTGCGCCTGTTCAAGTTGCTGTACCTGCGCGCGCAGTTCTCCGAGCTGGCGTTCGATTGAATCCAGGAGTCGATGTATATCGGAGAACATGCCATTCGATCATACTTACCCGAATATAGCTCGTAGTACGATCACGCCAATCGCGCCGATACCTGCAGCTGCCGGAATGGTAATCACCCAAGCTAGTGCAATCGGACGCATCAAACTCCAGTTCGCTGAGCGAGTCACCATGCCGACGCCAAGCACGGCCCCGATAAGAATGTGTGTTGAAGAAACCGGAAGGCCCACCACAGATGCCCCCATGACCACTGTGGCGGCGGCGAGTTCTGCGGCGAAACCGCTGGCAGGGTGGATTCGTGTGAGTCCAGTACCAACGGTGGTGATGACTTTTCGGCCGATGAACCACAATCCGGACACAAGTGCGATTCCGCAACAGATGAGGAGGGGAGTGGGGACGGCTGCTTTTGCATTGATTGTGCCGGTGTGAAGGACGTCGAGAATCGCAGCAATCGGCCCTACTGCATTCGCAATATCGTTCGATCCATGGGAGAACGCAAATGCCGCAGCGGTAAATACCTGCATCCAACTGAACATGAGAAATGTTGCGCGTCCGAGTTCCAGATTCCTAATGGTGCGCGCGAATACTCGTACCGCCATCCAAACACCTGCGCCAATCATGCCGATAATCATGATATTGCCAACATTATCGATATTGAGGTGTAGGTTTTTCAGCCCTTTGAACAGCATCATTGCCGTGATCATCATGGCGCCGATGGCGGCCAAGAGCGGAACCCAAAGCTGCAGTGCGCGATACGCATTGATGTTTTGTTCGCGTGCGTCGAGCTCGTATAATTCGCGGAAGTAATCGCTTTCTAGTTCGGCACGATCAAAGCCTTGGCGTCGTGAAACTTCTGCGTCGCGCACCATGGCCGTGGTGTACGCAAGCTGCTGCATTTCGCTGAGTCGTTCGAATGATGCTTTATGGCGTTTTTTGTGTTCGAGCCGTTCTTTGCGGATGAGTTGAAGTTGCTCATCTGCACGTTCGTTATATACAAGAATTCCGCGTTGAATTGCGAGGAACAGGAAATAGGCAACAATTCCGCCTAATAGCGGCGAGAGTATCCATGACAATGCGATTTCGCCGATTTGGTCCCATTGAACAATCGACCAACCGCCAGTGCCAGTGCGTAAACCAATGGTGACCGCAGCACCAACGATTCCGCCAATAATCGAATGTGTTGTTGATACTGGCCAGCCCATCTGCGTGGCAATAAGGAGCCACAATGCAGCGCCGAGTAGGGCCGCCATCATGATAAACACAAAATCCATGGGTTGGAGGTCAACACCATCAAGGTCAACAATGCCTTTGCGCACTGTTTCCGTGACCTCGCCTCCGGCAAGGACCGCACCACCAACCTCGAAAATAGCTGCAATGACTAAGGCCTGTTTCATGGTCAGTGTTTTTGCGCCAACACTGGTGCCAAATGAATTCGCGACGTCGTTACCGCCAATATTAAAGGCCATAAACAGGCCAAATACGATGGTGACGCCGAGCACCCAATAATGTGTGCTTTGCTCAATTGATCCGTAGGCCCACAATCCGAAGGTAATAAACGCTATTGCTAATAGCGCACCGAATGTTGCGTGCCACCAAAAATCCGAGCCGCTTTTGTTTTCCGAGACTGTACTCGGTGAACTCAGCGTATCTTGCGTCATCGTGCTGCGGTCCTTAGTCGGGGTGAGTTTGGGAAAGCATCGAATACGAGTCTAATGCATGAGAAGTGCACAGTAGGTCTCGTATTAATGACGCTTTACCGCATGAAGTAAGCCAGCAATAACGCTGCCTACAATTGCCCCAGCTATCAGGGAAAAGAAGGTATTAACAACCCAGGTGGCAAATCCCCCCAAATGCTCCACATACCCCTCCATATGGTGAACAAAATCGTATGGTGCATGCCAGCCGAGTTCGGCCACACCTACGAGGAGAATATGCCCACCAACCCACAACATGGCGAAGGTGCCGATAATGGCGATAATCGTAAGTAGTTTCGGCATGGCCGCAACCAGGCCGCGTCCAAGTTTTTGGGATCCGGCCGAAGGGCGGGCGGCAAGCTTGAGCCCAACATCATCCATCTTCACCAAGAGTGCGACAGCACCATAGACCAAGGCTGTAATGCCAAACGCAACGGTCACCAACACCGCTGCACGCATCGCCAGTGACTCAGCTGCGATTTCATTGAGGGAAATCACCATGATTTCAGCGCTCAGGATCAAATCGGTGGTAATAGCCCCCTTGACCAGTTTGTTTTCCGCATCAGGGCCAGCTTCAATGGCGGTTTCTTCTTTTTCTTCGTGTCCGAAGAATTTTTCAATGACCTTTTCAGCACCCTCAAAACACAAATAGGCGCCGCCAATCATGAGTATGGGTGTGAGCAGCCAGGGGGCGAGCGAGCTTAGTAGTAGTGCTATTGGTAAAATAATGATGAGTTTGTTGAATAACGAGCCTTTGGCAATCCTCCAAATGATTGGAAGTTCACGCGCCGGGGTGACGCCTTGCACATATTGTGGTGTTACTGCTGCATCATCGACGACGACGCCCGCGGCCTTGACGCTGGTGCGACCCGCAGCGGCCGCGACGTCGTCAACGCTAGCGGCTGCAGCTTTCGCGATGAGAGCGACGTCGTCTAGTAGTGCTGCAAGTCCGCCAGGCATCAGGAAACTCCAAGGGGTCGGGAATAATAGCTGCTAAAAGTGTACAAGCTCAGTGCTGGTGATGGTACTGAGCTGGTTGATGATTCCCGGTGCTCCTGCGAATAATTTTTACGAGTTCTTCAGCCCATAGGACGGTTGATGCCATTGCGAAGGCAACGATCCAATGCTGCGGCGTCAGTGGAGTGGTACCAAAGGCCGTTTGTAGGAATGGGATATGAACAACAGCGAATTGCAGCAGAACTCCCAATACAATTGACGCCCAGAGCCAACGGTTATTGAATGCGTGGTGAAACGCCGACCGGTACGTCGAACGAGCATTCAAAGCATTGAAAAGCTGTGCGAATACCAAGGTGGTGAACCCGGCGGTGCGGGCAGTATCGAGGGAATCGGTACCTTCAATGAGGCCGCCGGGGAGAAAAATATCGATCGTAAGCAGTGTTGCGGCTCCCATGATTGTGCCGATAAACAACACTCGTTTCCACATATCCGAATCGATGATCGGTTTCTTGGGGTCCCGGGGTGGACGTTTCATAATGTCTTCGTCTGTTGGGTCAACGCCCATGGCCAGCGCTGGACCCGAATCGGTGACGAGGTTGATCCAAAGAATTTGCGTGGCAAGGAGCGGCAGTGCGATTTCAGAATGTTCGGGGTGATTTAGCCCGATCCAACTGGCTAAAACGACGCCGAAGAAGACGGTGGTTACTTCGCCCATATTGGAACTGAGCAGGTAGCGAAGGAATTTCGTGATGTTATCGAAAATCCCGCGACCTTGACGGACAGCGGTGACGATGGTGGCGTAGTTATCGTCGGCCAGGATCATGGTGGCAGCTTCTTTGGTGACCTCGGTGCCGGTGATGCCCATGGCTACGCCAATATCTGCGCTTTTCAGGGCAGGTGCATCATTGACACCGTCTCCAGTCATTGCGACTACCGCGCCATGCTCTTGCAGAGTATCGACGATGCGAAGCTTATGGGCCGGGGTCACACGCGCATATACATCAACGTCTTGAACGGCTTGATCGAATTCTTTTTCGTCCAGTTGGTCGAGTTGCTGGCCGGAGAGTGCGTGCCCAGTAGAAGTAAGCCCAAGTTCTTTGGCGATCGTGTGCGCGGTTGCGGGGTGGTCGCCGGTGATCATCAAGGTGCGGATCCCCGCATCATGTGCTTGTTGAAGTGCAGGTTTCGCCTGTTCCCTCGGTGGGTCGATAATCGCTACGACGCCAAGAAATACGAGGTTTTCTTCGACGATGGTGTTATTGATTGATTCGCCGATAGCCACACCGAGCGTGCGGTACCCTTGCGCGGATAGTTGTTCGACTGTTTGTGCCCATGCTTGGCGACGTGTTTGGTCGAGCATGGCTGGGCCGGTAATTGTGAGCACGCGGGTGCAGCGTTCGATCAACACATCGGGTGCTCCTTTGGCGAATACCTGTTTGCCTGCCATGACGGACATCATTTTTCGATCTGAGGAAAACGGGATTTCCGCGGTTCGTTGTTCCGCCTCTGGCTTGCGGTTGTCCGCGAGTTTTGGCCATGCGACCAAGAATGCGGCTTCGGTGGGGTCTCCGATAATGCCATCCGGATCAAGCTGCGCATTGTTTGCCACTGCGCCTGCATATACGACGTCGCGCGCGAGTTGCAGCGCTGATTCGTCTCCCTTTTCGACGCCGCCAGCGCGCGGATCGTAACCAATGCCAGACAGGGTTACCTCGCCGGCGTCAGTCAAGACTCGTTGAATGGTCATTTCATTTCGGGTCAATGTTCCCGTTTTATCCGAACATATGACACTAGCTGCGCCAAGTGTTTCCACCGAGTGCAGATTTTTCATAATTGCGTTATTCCGCGCAAGGTGTTGCACACCAATAGCAAGAACTAGCGAGAGAATCGCTGGTAATCCTTCAGGCACCGCGGCCACCGCCAGTGATACACCTAGCAGGAGGATATTCACCAAATCTTCGGCGCTATGCACCCCATTGATCAGCGCCAATGTTGCCATCACGATGAGGGCGATAATGACAACAAGAACTCCAAGGAGTTTGGAAACCCGAGTAATTTCTCGCTCTAGCGGGCTTTCATCCTGTTCGGCACGGTCGAGCATATCGGCGATTAATCCCATTTCAGTTTGCATGCCAGTGCTGGTGACAATTGCACTACCCACGCCTTGGACAACTGCGGTCCCTTTAAACACCATGTTCGAACGGTCACCAAGCGGCACGGTCCCATCGAGTGTTGCGGGGTCTTTGACACTCGCCTCGGACTCGCCGGTGAGGGAAGCCTCCTGCACTGTGAGCCCAGTAGCAGTGACGAGCCGGGCGTCGGCACCCACAGCATCACCTTCCGCTAATAACAGCACGTCACCTGGCACAAGTTCGGAGGATGGTATTTGTGCTTGCCGGCCGTCGCGCAGCACCGTGGAGGTAGCTGCCGTCATCGCCGCCAATGCGGCAACAGCCGATTCTGCTTTCGATTCCTGGCTGAATCCCAACGCGGCATTCGCAACTACAATCGCACCGATCACAATTGTGTCCACCGGCAATCCCGAGGCTCCTTCGGCCCACCAAGCGGCGACCGCGATGCCCATCGCCACAAACAGCAGGTACACCAAAGGATCTTGGAATTGTTTGAGTATTTTCCGCCACAATGGCACTTGCTTCTTTGCGCGCAACTCGTTGGGGCCATATTCCGATAACCGGGTTGTTGCGGACGCAGCGGAAAGTCCCACTTTTGGATCTACATTGAATTGCTGTGAAATAACTGGAATATCCACAAGGTACGGTTGTGTGGGAGACATAAATTTCATGCTAGGCGCATATATCAACAATTTCATTCATGCATATGTTCGCTTCATGTGGGAAATGTGGTGGCGGTTACACTGATGCTATGAGAATTGTGATTATTGGTGCAGGTGCGGTCGGCGGCTACTTTGCGGGTGCGTTGGCGCAGGCAGGGGCCGATGTTGCGGTGGTGGCGCGCGGAGAAACGTTGCGCGTAATTCAACAATCTGGTGTAACGCTTATCGACGTCCCGGGGGACACGCGCCGCATTCCAGTGCCAGCGTTTCGCCACTTGGCGGACGTAGGTAGTTGCGACGTTATTTTGGTGGCAACGAAAGCATTGGATGGCACTAATGCATTCGAATCTTTAGCTGGTGTCTCGGAACATGCGATCGTTGTACCGTTGCAAAATTCAGTCGAGGCGCCAGAAATCGCGGCGAAGATTGTGGGCGATAGGCGTCGAGTGTGGCCGGGTGTTGTACGTGGATTTCTGCACCATGCTGGGCCTGGCGTGGTGGAATTTCATGGCGGCCCATTATCGCTGACATTTGGGTCATGGTCCGGGGACAAGGACGATCGGCTGACCGAATTGGCATCATGGCTGGAAGTTACCGGTATCGCGGCACATGTGCATTCGAATATCTGGTTGGATGTGTGGTCGAAAGCGATGTTTGTTTCTTCGTTGAGTGCGTTGGGGGCGTTGACTGCTGAACCGCTGGGAACCTTGCTTGCTGATGAGGTCCTGGCACGAGAGTTTCGCTCATTCGTGGAAGAAATTGCACTTGTTGCACAAGCTGGCGGGGTAGAAATGCCGAACGACATTGTTGATCGAACGATGGAATTTGCAGCGGCAATGCCACCTGAATCTACATCATCATTACAGCGAGATTTGCTTGCCGGTAATCATGCTGAGCTGGATGCGCAAATTGGTGCGATTAGTCGGTTGGCTGATCAGCGCGGTGTTGTGGCACCACGGTTTGCATTGAGTTATGCGGTGCTGCGTCACCGATTGTAAGACGTGGCACCAGTGCTGGTGGCACCGAAAATAACTATTGAAAAAAGTTTGCAATAAGTCTCCAGGTTCTGTAGGTTCGCACTAAAGCTGTACATGTGATCTATAGGAGGGATGCTGCTTTGGTTCGATCGAGAACGTTTATTTCAGATGCAATTGCTATTGGCGTAGGGGCGACTGTGGTCATGGATGTCACCGCAGAACTGGTCAAACGTAAGTATGGATTGCAACCGTTAAACCTTGACCTTGTTGGCCGCTGGATCGGGCATATGCCGCGAGGGACAGTCAAACATCCGTCGATCATACAAACAGAACCAGTTCCGTATGAACGTCTTTTAGGTTGGGCGGCGCATTACGGTATTGGAATCGGCTTTGCAGGGATGCTGATTGCAGCGAAACCTCAATGGGTTGATAATCCAACGTTCAGTACCGCGTTTACCGCTGGGTTAATGACTACTGCCGCGCCATGGTTGTTGATGCAACCAGCATTTGGTATTGGTGTTGCTGCAAACAAGCTGCCGAATCCAGATTCGGCACGTATTGGCAGTCTTCGTGCCCACGCCAGTTATGGTGTGGGCTTGTATGTGGCCGCGAAGCTCTGGAAACTATTGAAACGATGAACCTAAAGCTGCCACTTCCTGGCTTTGGACAAGCGTTCCCACAAGTGCGTGTAAACACCTCGCTGTGCCAATAATTCCGTGTGAGTTCCCATTTCCGCCACCGAGCCATGATCCATCACCAAGATTTGATTTGCCGCAGTGATAGTGGCGAGTTGGTGCGCCACTACAATGACGGTTCGACCAGTCAGAAGTGCGGAAAGTCCCTTGTTAATGGCGAGTTCGGCGCCGGGATCCACGGCGGAGGTTGCTTCATCAAGAAGCACGATTGGCGCGTCTTTGAGAAGCGCCCTGGCAATAGACAGCCGTTGTCGTTGCCCGCCAGATAGTCCAGCTCCGTCTTCGCCGATAATTGTTTCGTAGCCGCGTGGAAGCTCCTGAATAAACTCATGTGCGTATGCCGCTTTGGCTGCAGCAATGATCTCCTCAATAGTGGCAGAAGGTTTTGCGATCGCAATATTTTCCGCGACGGTACCAGGAAACAAGTGCACTTCTTGAAAAACAAAACTGATGAGATCAAACAATTGTTCTTGTGGAATTTCGCGGATATCAACGCCGCCAATGCGGATAGTGCCATCCGTGGCGTCGTTGAGTCTGCTGATAAGGTGGAGCACCGTACTTTTGCCAGCGCCCGAAAGCCCGACGATGGCAAGCATATCGCCTGATTGAACGGTAAACGAGATATCTTTTAATGCCTGAGTGCCATCCGGGTACGTATAGCAAACATTATCTAATTGAATTGAGTAGTCTTGGATTTTCCGTGCATTTGTTTGTGACTGCGGCTGCGTTGAAATTTGTAACACTTTATCGATGCGGCGCAACGAAGCCTCGCAAAGCCGCCAACTTTCTGCAGTTCCGATCACACCAATGAGGGGTTGATAGACATTGAGGACAAGGAGCAAAATTACTGCGGAAAGCACAAATTCTTGATTTGGTAATGAACGCCAACCGACAACCCCTAATACAAAGGGAACCCCGAGGAATACAACAAGTGATGTTGTGACCGAAGGGATGACAATTCGATGCACCATCACAATACTGATGCGCCGGAATTCTTCCACAGCCTGTTCAAAATAATGTCGAACTGCTTCCTTCGTGGAGAGCACCCGAAGAACGGGCATTCCAGTGAAGGTATCAATCATTTGCGACGTCGCGGTGGCTTGTGTTTGTTGCCGTTCGTCACTGAGCTCACCAATGCGTTTGCCTGACCATGAAGCAACAGGAATTGCGGCGATAATGCTTGCCGCAATGGAAAAACCAAGCACTGGATCTTGGAATCCGATACTGATGGAAACTGCCAGTGGCAGACCTATTGCTTGCCCTAAACGCGGAAAACTCTCACTTAGAAAATCCTCAACGGCTTGAAGATCAATCGTGAGGAGATTTGCTAAGTCACCGCGGCGCGTTTTACTAATATCCGCGATTGGGACGTTACGAATATGATCTAGCAGTGCTAACCGCATTTCAGCGACAGCTTGATATGCGCCGAGCCACGAGCATCGTGAAGCAAAGTAACCACAGGTGAGTTGCCCCACAAGCGACATAACGCACAAGATGTAAATTGTACGAACATCCGCAGAAGTGATTTCTTCATACGAAACGAGCCGAATCACCACAATCAGTGCGGCACTATAGGCGAGTCCAAGGAACAAGGACTGTAGGAGACGAAGAATCACGCCTCCAAATGTTGTATTTCGGGCAGAACCAGAAAGCCTCCATAGTAATTGCCAGGTAGTCATTACTATTCTCCTGTTCCGCGTAGTGCAATTTCACCGGCAGAGATGTGATCTGACCACATTCGGGCGTATATTCCTTCAGCAGCTAGAAGTTCATTGTGAGTACCGCGCTCGGCAATTCGTCCTCGATCGAGAACAAGAATCTGGTCCGCGTGAATAATCGTGCGTAATCGGTGGGCGATAATTAGATTGGTTTTGCCGCGTAATAATTCAGTCATACTTTGCTGCAGAAGCACTTCAGTATCGGCATCTGTTGCTGCGGTGGGTTCATCCAGGATGATTACTGGTCGATCCGCCAGGAAGGCACGCGCAATAGCCAGGCGTTGTTTTTGCCCACCAGAGAGACCATCGCCACCCTGTCCAAGTTGTGTATCGAGTCCTTGCTCTAATGCAGCGATAACATCAGTCAATGCCGCAGCCTCCAATGCCTCCGCACACTCTTGCGTGGTTGCTTCAGGGCGTGCCAACGTAAGATTTTCTCGAATGGTGCCAGCATGAAGTAACGGGCGCTGAAATACGGTCGCAATATTTTGGTACATATCGACGTCGCTCAATGTTGCGATATCGCGGCCGTCTATGTGAATGCTTCCCTCTGTAGGGGTATGAAAACGCATGAGCAATTCTGCCAGCGTAGATTTTCCTGAACCAGACGGTCCAACGAGTGCGGTGGTTGTACCATGTGGCATTGTAAAAGAAATATTGTCTAATACTTTCTGGCCTGGTTCGTATTCGAATGAAACATTGATGAATTCGATGTCTGGATTGGTGCTTTGAAAAGGCTGACGTTCATTATTCTGAGGTGTTGATTCTGAAAGAATTCCGGCTATTTGTTGAGCACCGTTGGCAAGAATTGGCAACACAACAAGCCGATAAAATACCTTTACTAGTGGCAGTGTATAAAAAGGCCCAACAATAAAAAACAGCACTAAGTCAACGGCAGACACATTTCCTGATTGGTACAACCAGACGCCAACAGGCACAATTACTGTCAAACCTGAAACAATGAATGTGGAAAACGGGGATCCCCATGTAACAAATGCTCGCCCCCAATTACTTTGCAGTTCTGCGTTTTTTCGTATTGCTTGAGCAGTTCGTTCATGAGAGTCGCCAACGCGATTAAACGTTCGTACAACGGGGAGTGCTGTAAGGAAATCAATAATTGCCGCATTCATGGCTGTATTCGCAGTTACCCAATCGCCCATGTGATGACTATTCGAACGCATTGCGTGGAGCATCGTAAGAAAAGCGATCGGTACCAGTGAAATAGTAGCGAGAGTAAGCCAGGGATTGATCACACACAACCACACGGAAACCATCAGCCACATACCAATAGAGGCCACAGATTCAGGAACTGCGTGGGCAATAAAAATCTCCAAGCGTTCGCAATGATCAATAGCTGTGGTTTTTGCAATCGCTGAATGTTTGCTGGAGAGTTTGCCCACGGGCGTCGAAATCCACACCCTGCCAAGGTGTTTACGAATAGCAGCAATCACATCAAATGCCACTAAATGCGATACAGCGGTTGATAGTCCGAAAAACACTTGCTGGAAAATTACCAATACAAGCGAGAGTATTGTGCAAATAAACATTATTTGACCAATCTCTACGGTAATAATCGCATCACGTTGCAGAATCATTGATAACACGTGCCAAATAATGGAAGCTATCAAGACTTCGCAAACGGCGCTACAAAACGCCAGAATTGCAGCAAGGGTAAGACGAAACCAATGACCATCCATATGATCTCGTATTAAGCGAAGGGCGGTACTATAGTCTGGCCCTTTGTTATCCATTGGCATGTACCTCATCTAAAGCATCAGATGACATCACAGTAGCGAACTCATTCTTCGAACAGTGATGGGGAAAAACGGTCTAATTGAGTCGTGGTGTGCCGCTGTATAAACGCCGCTACCAATTTAGAAACATTGTTCACTGCGGGCTCACGAAGCACTGAATAGTGATGTGCGGGAACCGTGGCAATATCAGAATCATCTGGAATATTTGATTCCCAACCAAGTGTTGCAGAATCGGAGGCGTCATCCACTCCCATTGCGATATTGGAATTGACAGGCGAAAGCTGTTCAGCGATAAGAAGAAGCGTTGGTGTTTGTTGCAACGGGCGCGCATTCCACGAAGCTAAGCCTTCGAGGTGTCGAGTAAAAACCGCAATTTTCCGCTTTGTTTCAGGGGAGTTTTGGCCACGTTCATTCAAGTACAGATCGAAATCATCCTCAAAGTGGAAACTGGTTTGGTGTGGACGTGCCATATCATTGGTGAATGCTTGAATAGACGCGAGATAACGCCGCGCATATTCAATGCGGTATTTTTCTTCCGTTATCCCAGAAAGATGGCGGATACGATCAGGCGAATTTGAATCGATCATAATTAAACCGGCGGCCTCGTATCCTCGCTCACGCAGTAATTGCACGATTTCCTGGGCGACAGTGCCGCCCATAGACCAGCCACCAACAAAGAATGGGACATTGGTTCCGTGATCTATTTGGTGTTGAATGATGAATTCAGCATACAGTTCGCATAATTGGTCAATCGCCGTAGGCATTGCATCATGAATTTCTTCGTGAGAGAGCCCAGGGTCTGGTATTCCAAATACTTCAATACAGCGCAATCCACGTACAAAATCGAGATAACACAAAATATCCCCACCAGATGGGTGGATGAGATAACAGATTGCCTTGGGGCTCTGCTGTTTGCTCGTCAATGCAACAAGATGTTCAGTCCAGTGCAATTCTGGTGCTTGCTGGAGTTTGATGGCTACCCCAAGCACCGTTGGATCCTCGAGGAAATCTGCCGGAGTTAGCGAGGTATTGAAATCTTTTTGGGTTTGCCGAAGCAGACGAATCATCCCTAAGGAGTCGCCGCCAGCGGCGAAAAAGCTCAACTGATTGTTCCCATTTGTTTGTGCACCAAATTGATGGAAAAGGTCTTGAATTTGCTCAAGAAGAGCATGATCAGCTGTGTAATGAGAAAGCTCAGGATGAGGTGCAGTATTAGCGTCAAGTGACAGTACAAGACGTTGATTTGCCTTCGCAGTTTCATCAGTCAAGCGCGACACTGACGTTGCATCAATGTCGGTGTTGGCGATAAACGCGCTGATCGCGGCGTCAATAGTAGCAAGCATTGCTGCCGAAAAATCGGAGGGGAAGGCACCTGTTGGGGAATCTAAATTGACCACGATGTCTTCATTTTCCACCGCTACTTGGCAGTCCATAAGCACTTGTGGAGTGACAACACGTTCGAACACGTCACGAGGATCAATCCGGGACGTTACTTCAACACTTGTCGAATCTGTGAAACCAAGAGTGGAGGTAAACACTACAGGAGCAATATTCCCACCTCGGCCATTCATTGTTGCTGCCATACGGCTCACCTCAATACCGCTGACATTTCCGTGCTGTAGTGAATCACTCAGTTGGCTCATTATGTGCTGAGCAAGTTTCGCAAATTCTTTTGGCCCGAAGACCTGGTGTTGGGAAATGTCCGTGTCAAGATTGACTAACGCAGTTGTGGCAAAAGGGCCTAACACTTGGTCAATATCAGGAGCGAGCGGGAGTCTGTTGAAATAAAGGCTGGAAATCAACATTTGTTGTTGCCCACTGGCAATTGAAAGCGCGTAAACGTACGCGGCAAAGAACGCAGAACTTGGAGTGATGTTCGCCTCAGTGCACGCACTTGCAAGCGCGTCAAAGACATTTTTCTGATAGCGGAGAGACTTTCGCTCCATGCCGGTGGTTTTGCTCAAACTTGCGGGTAATAGTGGTGCTGGGGCAAGACGTGGAATTCGGTTGTGCCACCATTGGCGATCCTTCGCTGCTTCCTCGCTGGAAGCTAATGCTGCCAATGAGACAGCGTAATCAGCGAACGTTATTGAGGGGGTAGGGAAGACAGTATTTGGGTTATCCTGCAAGGCAAGTAACTGTTCGAAGAACAGGTAAAACGACCAACCGTCTACAAAAGCCAAGCTTGATTGCACTGCAACGCGAGCTCCACCGCCAGGAAGCAATAACGCAGCACAGCGGAATGGTGGCCAATGCTCTGGATTCATGGGCGTAGTACACCAGGTATCCCGCTGGTTATGGATAATCTGCTGGATTTCTTCTGGGGTACTCGAGGTGAGATCAGTGATAGTGAGAGGCAGTTTTTGAAGTTCAGGCGAGTGGGGGTCAAGGATGATTTGTGTTCCATCCGGCAAGATTTTTGCCCGCAACATGGGTTGATGATGGATAAGAAGTTTGAGCGCTTGTGCGAAATTCTCACCTGTGCACGTTTGATCGAAATAGTCGACGTAAAAATGCGCGGATCCGTGGGAATGGATCCATCCACCTTGCGCGCCGATCCAATATGCCTGTTGAAGCGGAGTTAATGGAAATGGTTCTCCAGGAGTCGCGCAAACGAGTTGTGCGGTGTTAGTTACCCTTGAATCATCCCGAATCTTCAGGTCACGGAGCTTTAGTGAACCAAGCAGTTGTTCTAGTTCCACAGAATAGCCAGCGTTGCGTAAGGAACCGAGAAGTTTAATAGCGGCAATAGAATCACCGCCAAGTGAAATAAATGTGGCGTCGTCTGCAATGGATTCGGCAGGAATATTGAGCGTATCTGCCCAATATTTGCGTGCTAATGCAATGGCGGAATCGCTGGAATCCTCGTGCGTTGTATTCGTTGATGCTGAATTCTTCGTGCAAATCTCTTCAACAATCGATACATAGTTTCCAAGATGAAAATCGAGTTCCTTGAAGTCAATGGCTGAATCGAGCGCGTCAAATTGGGAAATAATGCCGTCGTCACCGCGATAAATTTGATGATCCAAAATTACTTGAGGGGTTTGGCTAATGCCATAGCAGATTCGACCACACCAGCTCGTTTCACGAAGACTGCTGCCAAGCATTGAGGTAAATACAACGGGCAACAAGAAACGCTTCCCTTCAAGAGTTGATCGCTGGGCAAGTATTTCAACGCCGCTGACAGCGCGATGGTCCATGGCTTCAAACAAACGATTTGAAACAGCATGGAGATCATCATCAGCGGATAATACACATGGAATTACTGTTGTGAAATCCCCAACAACGCCGGCATATTTTTCGGGCCGTTCAAAATACGTCACCATGACTGTAAAGGATGTTTGCTGAGACCACCGCGCAAGAAACGTTTGATATGCAGCCAACATGACTGCGCTCTCAGTCGTTTTATGTTCGCGGGCGCATTGGGTGACTCTTTCGGTGAGTTCCGCGCCAAGATTTACTGCCCGACGTCGAAAAACACCGTGTTTCTTCTCGACGCTCCGTATATTCGGTGCAGGTGGCAAGATTGGCGTGATTTCTGCCCAATAACTCTGAGCTTCTTTGCGTGCAATATTTTGAGTGCTATGGCGTTCTTTCCAGGAAGAATTCGCATAATCGAAGAACGAACTTTGCGGAAGCTCGGTGAGAGTTTTGCCATTGTATACATCACCGATTTCAGAAATAAGTATTTCAAAACTCGATGCGTCACAAACTAATACATCAACACTCCAACCAATGTGCACACCATCGGAGGCTTGTGCGATTGCAACATCAATGAGTGGCCACCGATCGGCTCGAGGAGGTCGTTGCGCCCATTGTGTTCGCCAACGATCAATAGCAGACTTTTCATCTGTTTGCTGTCGAACATCAGTAACACTTACTTGATATCCATGCGGTGGTAACAGGACTTCCTTCATTCCGTCAAAAGTGACAATTGTGCGAAGCATTTGGTGACGTTGAATAACCGTATTTAATGCTTTTGTAAACCGCTGAATATCAATCTGTGGCGCGAGATATTCGATAAAACTATGGCAACTTGCTGCACCATCACCGAAGTTACTTGAACGGCCAATAAGATATGCCCGCTGGACATCAGTTAATGGAGCGAGTTGAGCAGATGGGGCGGGGGACTCCGTTTTGGCTACAGATTCTTGAGCTACCGGGGCAGTTTCTATATTGTTTGCAGAAATAAGCTGTTCTGCCAGGGCATTGATACTGGAATGCTGAAGAATATCGCGCAATCGGAGACGTTTATTGGTGCGTTCCTCGATCAGTACCAGCATTTTGGTAGCGAGCAATGATGACCCGCCTAATTGGAAGAAGTCCGCGTCGTTCGAGGTGATAGGAATTCCTAGAACTTCCTGCCAAATACTACGTAACTCTTCAAAAACATCCTGTTTGTCTTCAGGCATGTTCGAATCACTGATTGATCGGGTGTGTGAATCTGGTTTGCTTTGATCTGGGATACCGTGCTTTCTTGCGAAAGCGTGTTCGTGAGCTAGTGCGACAACCGAAGGTGCTGGCGATTGTAGTAGTGTGGCGATACTTGCTAACGCCTCCTCCGATTCGAGCGCTGTAGCAAGTAACTGTTCGGAGAAAGACTCCTGTTCGCCGAGACGCCACCCGTCTGAAGCTAATGCTATGAGCTGGGTAAACGGACACGTGGATTCATCGACAGCTTGTTGAATAATCGCTTCAACCTCAGCGTTTGCCAGTGCATATGCGCCAAGACCAAAACCGCCGATGTGTGCTGCCAGCGAGGAAAAGACTACAAGTGAAGCTGGTGCATGGTTACCGAGACGTGACAATGCGTCAATTACGTGTGCAGCGACGTCGGCTTTAGCCATGGAGTGGCGGGAGAAAACGTTAGCACTAGTTGTAGCTAACGGTTCGAATGCGTCAAAACCAACAATTCCGGTACACACGATCACTGCGGTTTCCTCAGGAGCCTGAATACTACCAAGGAATTGTTCAATCGCATGCGGCTTAACGGGGTTCAAAATGATGCATTGAGCTCCAGGAACGCTTGGCGTGCTTGTTGAACGGCTCGTTTGAATTACCTTGCTACCAGCATTGATCGCGGCCTTTGCAATGGTGCTTCCAATTTTTCCACGACCACCGATAAGTACGACAGTCTGTGGCCATCCTGTCTTGGGCGTTGGTGACCAGGGTTCAGGAACTACAGCAAAGAATTGACCATTGTGGAGGGTGAAATGCAATGCATTGGGGAATTGTTGCTGGCCTGCGAAAAACCACTGTTTGACACTATCGGGTTCTGGCCGCGCGGTATCACAGCATTTCAAATAGTAGAAACCATGTTCGGGATGTTCGCTTTGTACTACTGCAATAAGTGCAGCAGCGCCGATGACTGAGTCCGGGACGACACAAATAGTCTGTTTTGGTTTTTCGGAATCTGTTGGAGCGGAACAAAAATCGATGAGGGCTTCTCTCGAGTCGAAGAATTTTACATCAACGTGTGGGTGGTTGATGTTGCTACGGAGCGCCAGCACTCGGCGTTCGTGCAGCGTAGCAAGCGGCAATGATGTTGAAGCTTGTGCTGGTGACGATCGTGCATACGATGTGTTTTTGGGTACATAAGGTACCCAAGCCGAGGTCCGATGAAATGGATAATCTGGCAGCGGTATTCGTGGAGACTCAAACTCG
>JAUMZC010000154.1 GCA_030528295.1 Corynebacterium sp. | reverse complement strand
GAAACGGGATGGGCCGCTTCGGCAGCACCTTCGACCAACACAACGCCCGAATCCACGAGCAGCGCAACCAGCACCGCACACCCCCAGACCAACCACCCGAACCACCACCGCCACAGGCATAACCAGCCCCCGAAACCCCAGGTTCCAGGGGCCAACACCCATGCCCAAAACGCCTTCAGGCTGAAAAAACAACAAAAACTGAAAAGTGAAACAATGCGACAGTCACGCAGGAACCAATTGCTAATTACGTCTCCATATACAAAGCCCCTAAATAACCTTCATTGTCTAGTATTCCCGCATCGCTGTTTGGAACGATTTACGAAATATAGTGTTGAAAATTAGACACCCTACTAATATCCACCAAATCAGGTTGTGTCGGGAATCGTATGGATAACTAATCGAATCAATATAGGGAAGAAATTGCATAAGGGCTCCAGCGCAAAAACATGACATGTACTGCGTCATCATGCCGAGTATTCCTGGGGAAGAAGTAGTTTTCCCTTCAGGTAAGCCACGAATGAATTTTCTCATTATATAAACACCTATAAGTGCAATGGAGATACATCCAATAACGAGTGGATATATTCGTTCTTCCGGGTCTTCTAATTCTTCATAGCTAAACATAGCGAGGATCATGCCCAAGATTAGGCTTGTTACGGCGAAAGCGTATGCGTTCTCTGAATGCTGCTTAAAGTCGTTGAGTGGGCCATCGATGAGAAGGGATCGTAGATCGGGGTCCAGTGATGGCCGTTCCGTTGTGCTTAGATCTTGAAATTGGACGTTTGTTGCTTTCGTCAGAATTTCTGCTATCGCGAGGTTTATCGAAGTAGATGTGAGTGTGTCGGCGCTGTGGTTGGTCTTTGTGGGCAGATATTTAATGGTGGTTTTGTCGGCTAGGGCGCGTACACGCTTGCGTAAACGTTTCCGAAGAAAGGGATGTTTGGTTATGCGATTCAGGCTTTGTTGGGCCGAGGTAAGTAAGTTACTTTTGCACAGTTCTAAGCCTTGCTCGATGGTGCGTTGTGCGGCAGATATTTCATGTTCGTGCAGGAAAATAATTGCCTGGAGCGCCACAATCAGGTCGGGTTGTTGGTTGGTTATCCGGGCAGTATCGAGTGCGCGTTGTGCCTGATGGAGAAGCGTGTTTTTTGTAGTTTCGTCTGTGGTTGATTCGATAAGGTGTAATAGAGCGGTGACCTGTGCGGTGTATGCCCATCCAGCATCGGGATCTATACCGAGAAATTGAGTTGTTGCATCGTATACTCCGCGGTGATCTTCGGCCCATAACCCGATATAGATCCTGTTGATCGCGATGCTTGGATCATGCGGCATGGCTTGGAACGCGTTTGCTGCCAGCTGATTGGCACGCTGCGAGTCTCCGGAGTTTGCTTCAATGTGGGCTTCCATCATTGTGCAATATGCGTCGGGGAAGTAAGTGATGTTGCTGTCCGCAAGCACTGAGCGGGCTTCTTCTAAATTATTCTCTCGCAGCAGCGCGTGAATTTCGTGTAACTTTGACGCATCTCTATCTGTCATAGGTAAATATTATGGTAGTTGTAACGTCAAAAACACCGCATCCCACAATCGAGTGCTCGAATGCGGGATGCGGTAATGAGGTGTTGATTTAGTCCAGATAGTCGCGCAGCACTTGGGATCTGGATGGGTGGCGCAACTTCGACATTGTTTTTGATTCGATCTGGCGGATTCGTTCACGAGTCACGCCATACACCTGACCGATCTCATCGAGTGTGCGGGGCATGCCGTCTGTCAGGCCAAACCGAAGTTTCACCACGCCTGCTTCACGCTCGGAGAGTGTTTGTAGAACATCTTGGAGCTGATCTTGCAGCAACGTAAATGAAACGGCATCAACGGCAACAACAGCTTCGGAATCCTCGATGAAGTCACCTAGTTGGCTATCGCCTTCGTCGCCGATGGTTTGGTCAAGGGAAATTGGCTCCCTTGCGTATTGCTGGATCTCTAGGACCTTTTCTTCGGTGATGTCCATTTCCTTGGCGAGTTCCAGCGGGGTGGGTTCTCGACCAAGATCTTGGAGCAGTTCACGTTGGATACGTCCGAGTTTGTTGATCACTTCGACCATGTGCACAGGAATACGGATGGTGCGGGCTTGGTCTGCCATGGCGCGGGTGATCGCCTGACGGATCCACCAGGTGGCGTAGGTGGAGAACTTATATCCCTTGGTGTAGTCAAACTTTTCGACGGCGCGGATCAGGCCAAGGTTGCCTTCCTGAATAAGGTCCAAAAATGCCATACCGCGGCCGGTGTAGCGCTTGGCTAGCGAGACTACAAGACGGAGGTTCGCCTCCAGGAGGTGATTTTTCGCCTTGCGCCCGTCACGAGCAATGGCGCGTAGGTCGCGCTTCACAGCTGGCGTTAGTTTCGCTTCCTTATTGCCAGCGGCGTACGCTTCCTCCATTTGCTCCATACGGTGCGTTGCGTACAGCCCAGCTTCAATTCGCTTTGCCAAGGAAACCTCTTGTTCGGCATTGAGCAGCGCTACTTTGCCGATTTGCTTGAGGTAAGCGCGAACGGAGTCGGCCGAAGCGGTGAGTTCTGCATCTTTTCGTGCTTGACGCAGTGCGGCGGATTCATCCTCGTCCCAGACGGAAGAGCCGTCGTCTTCTTCATCGTCACGCTCAGCTTCTTCCTCGTCATCAATCCGCTCATTATCTTCATCGGCGGGCAATGGGTCAGCATCGAAGTCAGCGTCATCATCATCGGGGCGATCGAGCACATCGTAGTCGTCGCCATCATCGATCATGTCGTCTTCGAGCTGGACGTCAGGAATCTGATCGTCCTCTTCGGCGATATTTGGCACCTTGGTGGTTGCCTTTTTCGCGGTCTTCTTGGCAGTCTTTTTTACCGCCTTTTTTGCGGTTTTTTTGGCAGCTTTTTTCGTCGTTTTCTTCGCCGTCTTTTTCGCTGCTTTCTTT
>JAUMZC010000153.1 GCA_030528295.1 Corynebacterium sp. | reverse complement strand
GAAAAGCTCCCCATGGCACATATGCAAGAAAGCGCAGACCTGTTAAAGTGCTCGTTCTGTGGAAAGAGCCAAAAGCAGGTGAAAAAGCTCATTGCCGGCGGCGGCGTATACATCTGCAACGAGTGCATTGACCTATGCAATGAGATCATAGAAGAAGAACTCAATAGTGCTGCGGCGGATCAAGAACGCAGCGATAAACTTCCCCGACCAACCGAAATTTGCGCATTTTTAGATAAGTACGTCATTGGGCAGACGGCGGCGAAGCGGGTGCTTTCGGTTGCGGTATATAACCACTACAAACGCCTCCGCGCGGAGGAGCAACGCACAATGTCTCGCCGCAATGAGGACGACGTTGAGCTCGCTAAATCAAATATTTTGCTACTGGGCCCTACTGGCAGTGGTAAAACATACCTTGCGCAAACACTGGCTAGGCTTCTCGACGTCCCGTTCGCCATTGCGGATGCTACGTCACTGACCGAAGCAGGCTATGTTGGCGAAGATGTGGAAAATATCCTGCTGAAACTACTCCAAGCAGCAGATTTTGATGTTCAGCGAGCGCAACGCGGCATTATTTACATCGATGAAGTGGACAAGATTTCCCGTAAGTCTGAAAACCCTTCTATTACTCGCGACGTTTCCGGTGAGGGTGTGCAGCAGGCACTGCTGAAGATTTTGGAAGGCACTGTTGCTGCGATCCCGCCGCAGGGCGGCAGGAAGCATCCAAACCAGGACTTTATTCAACTCGATACCACGAATATTTTGTTTATTGTGGCAGGTGCGTTCGCCGGGCTGGAGAAGGTCATTCAAGAGCGCAGCGGGCGTAAGGGCCTTGGCTTCGGGGCGGAAATTACAGCAGGTGCTGATACGGATGAGGTGGATATTTTCCGGGATGTTCGCCCCGAAGACTTGGTGAAGTTTGGCTTAATTCCGGAGTTTATTGGCCGCCTTCCCGTGGTGGCGACTGTTGGGAATCTGGATAAGGATTCATTGATTGCGGTCCTGACGGAGCCGAAGAATTCCCTGATCAAGCAGTATCAACGCTTATTTGAAATGGACGGCGTTGACCTTAGGTTTACCGACGACGCGCTCGCTGCGGTGGCTGAGTTGGCTCTGGAACGCAAAACCGGCGCCCGTGGTTTGCGTTCCATCATGGAAGAGATCCTTGTCCCAGTAATGTTTGATATCCCTGACCGCGAGGACGTGAAGGCGGTATTAATCACTGAACCGACTGTGCGTGGCGAATCCGAACCGGAATTATTACCACACAGCGCCGAGGACGAGGCTTCTCGGACGGCCTAATCTGTGGTGGGTTGATCGAGGTCGCGCCGCGTATTTAAACGCGTGTTGGAATCCGCCCGGCCGGTGAGTCCAGCGAGTGGACCTTCGGGCACTGTGGCACCGAGGCGTTTGGTGCTACGCCAGGTGGCCGCGCCGTCGGGAGTCATCTCCACGTGGACTTTCTGGTCGGCCTTCATCTTGTAATGATCACGGCATAGGGATATCAGGTTACCGAGTGTGGTCTGGCCGCCAGCATTGAAGGGGATAACGTAATCGACAGCGCATTCCTCTGCGTAGGTTTTGCACCCTGGGTAGCGGCAGAACCCGTCACGTTCGTGCGTAATGAACTTTTGTTCAGGTGTCGGGGTGCTGCTGTCATGTTGTAGGAACGCAATATCAAGGATGTTGCGATAGCTTGGTGGAAGCTGTTCGAAAGGTTGTTGGTCTGTGGTTCTACCGCTGGCTTCAAGCTCATTGACCACCAGCGAGGTGTTGGGTTTTAACGTCCCAAGGCCGAAGATATTGGCGGTTTTGGGCTCGCCGGTGCCGCAGACGAGTTCGTACAGGGCGTCGATAGTACTGACGTCGTTGGCTTCTGCGTATGCGTTAATGTGCCGGTCAATAGCTTCGGACGTGGGCTGGTCAACCTCCGCGATAACCAAATAAATACCTTTCATACCGCTTCGAGAGACCTTATAGTTTGGACCCGCCAAATAATTTGGCCTCGGGGGTTTCGGAGCGTCAGGAGGCGTTGCGTTGTGAACATACCTTCTAATAAGGTCTCCGAGCGAAGTTGCAGAGGGTAGGTACTGGTCAGGAACCAAGGGGGTGAATTTGGTAACCAGTGCCTGTTCTAGCAGGGTGGTTAAATGGCGGCCAGGGGGTAAAGGCAGGGCTTGGAAGGCACTTTCGATTTCGTATGCCGTACATTCAGAAATAAGCCCTTGATCGTAGGCAATGGGGGCCAGTTTTGGAAGTTGTTCGGCCACGCGTACGACAAATCCAAGCAGCTTTTCATGCTCAAATGAAGTTAAGGTCTGATCATCGGCATCAAGTTGGTCAGCGAGCGTTTCAATATCAGTGGTTTGAAGATCCGCTTGGGCGACGACATCTCGGTAAAACCTCATGGCTTCGCGGTTAAGTTCTATTCGCCGGGCGCCAACGGGGTTGTCCTCGGCCTGGATATGGAAAAACGCTTTCGCCATAGCTGCTGCTACCACCTTCTTTTTGATGCTATCTCTAATTTTATCTACTATAGCAGTTTGTCTATCTCGGTAACGTTCCAGCTTGGGGCTGGGGAGCTGTCCTGGCAGGTGTGCCGCGGGGTGTGTTGGCTGTTTGTAAAACCCCTGGTTGTCCGGAACTGGCGATGTTAGGTAAACAAAACAAGCCATTTAACGACCGTTCAAGTTTTGCGACCTGGGGTTTTGTAGTAGCAATGTCGACAACTGGCGATGTTAGGTTGACAAAACAAGCCAATTCCGGACAAGTCCCAGGTCAAGCGGTGGAATCGCGAAACCCGGGAGGGTGACCTCTGGGGTGTTTAGCGTAGTGGTGGTTGAGCTTTATTGCGGAGTATGTGGCGCCAATATTTTTAGGCCAGTTCGATTGTTTCGCGGGCGTGGAAGCGATGTGTCATTTGGGAAAACCCCTGGTCGTCCGGAACTGGCGATGTTAGGTCGACAAAACAAGCCATT
>JAUMZC010000026.1:370-27831 GCA_030528295.1 Corynebacterium sp. | reverse complement strand
AGCAATGTAGCTAACTGGCGATGTTAGGTTAGCAAAACAAGCCAATTCCGGACAAACCCCAGCTCAAGCGGCGGAATCGCGAAACTCACCAGGGCAACCGCTTGAACATTGGGAGCAGTGGTGGCTGAGTTTGATTGTGAAACATGCATCACCCATGTTCACAAGCGGGCGAGGTTTCTTCACAGGCGCGGATGCGATGCGCGCCATTTCGGAAAACCCCTGGTCGTCCGGAACTGGCGATGTTAGGTCGACAAAACAAGCCATTTAACGACCGTTCAAGTTTTGCGACCTGGGGTTTTAGAGTAGCAATGTAGCTAACTGGCGATGTTAGGTCGACAAAACAAGCCAATTCCGGACAAACCCCAGGTCATCAGGCGCGATCTTAATGCTATCGGCGCTCTTGATGAAGGGCTCGCCGTCGCACGGTGCGAAGTTTTTGCAACGCGAACTTGCACATCACAAAACGATGCTGGCGCCGTTGACAGTGATCAGCGTGAAGGCGGGGCCTTGGGATGTCATTGTTGGGGCCGAGAGTTCAACTTTGACCTCGGTTTCGCTGATCTGTCCGGATTCTTTTTTGTCTTTGCAGATGGTGCCACCGCACATTCGGGTTTCGCGGATTGCGGTACCTTTGGCGCTGGTTTCGTTCCAGGTTTCCCAGGTGATGTTTTTGAGTTTGTCGCCTGTATGTGCGCAGGAAAGGGAGAGGGTGTCGGGGCGTTTTGTGGGGGTACCAACGCAATCGATGACGCCTGGGATCCCCCGCGCCGTGTGCACCATAAAAGGTGTAGTACTGCCTGAGATTTTAAAGGTTGTCGTTGTTGTTTCGGTGGTACTTGGTTCGGTGGTGCTGGTGGTAGATACGGACGCGGTTGTGGTTTTCGCTGCGTCGGAAGAGGCGTCGGAGGAGGCCTCAGTGGAAGAGTCAGTAGACGTCTTGGTGGCACTGCCGGTGCTAGTGGTGTTGTCGCTGGTGAGCGCAGCGGTTGCTTTTGCGGTGGCGCTGATTTTCGTGGCTTTTGTGGAGCTTGGGGAAGACACGTCGTGCGCGGTGTTGATCCGGCGGTCGGAGTCGATTTCTCCTGGTGGGTTTGCGCAGGCGCTGAAGAGAGCCACACAGATTGCGGTTAGGGTCGCGGTTGCATACAAACGCATGGGGTATATGTGTTCCTCGGGAATTGGGCAGGGACGGAAAGGCACACAAAGAATGCCGCCCACACCTGTGGGCGGCCAACACTTCGAGCTGTGGTGAAGCTTAGCTGGAGCGAAGAGTTGCAGCCTTATCAGAATTGTAAGGCTCAGCGGACACTACAGTCACGGAAATTACGGTGCCATTTGGTGCGGTGTATTCGCGGGTTTCCCCCTCGCGGGCACCAAGGATGGCGGCACCGAGTGGTGCGTGTTCCGAATATGTTTCCAAATCTTTGTTGTCGGAGGCGGCGGCGCGGGTGCCAATAAGGAAGGTTTCTTTCTGGTTCTTATCGCCGTTGTAGTACACGTGTACTACTGAGCCTACGTGTGCAACACCCTCCTCGAGGCCTGCGCGTTCCGTGGTGGAATTGGCCAGAATTTCGGAGATTTGCTTAATGCGGGCTTCTTCTTGGTCCTGCATTTCGCGAGCAGCGTCGTATCCGGCGTTTTCCTTGAGGTCGCCTTCTTCACGGCGCTCATTGATTTCAGCGGCAACGACCGGACGGTGGGCGATGAGCGCGTTGAGCTCTTCTTCCAGCTTCTTTTTGGTTTCCGGCGTGATGTATTGCTTCTGGATCTCAGCCATGATGTGTGTAAAACCTTTTCGTTGGGCGACCGGTTACTGTCACCAGTTATTGTCACAGTGCAACGCCCCGCTGAAGCACTGGGAAGGTGTGCAGAATCATGCGGGGCAGTCTTCTTCGCGCAAATCTTAGCACAAAGCGGGGCTAAGAGTTTTCTGTGAGATGGGGAGGGACATTGTCGTGGCATCCGTAGATTGTTCCGGCAACGGGTAGGTCGCGCGTTGGAATGTCTATTTGAAAGCGTTCTGTGGGGTTGCCACCGGGTTCGATGCGGAATTCACGGCGTCCTACTTCGGCTTTGTCGTAGTTGAGTGCCGTGACGATGCAATAGGCTGCTACGTCGGTGTTTTTGCGCGTAACGTCCACGGAGAGCCTGAGTGTGCGGTCGTCGATACGCTCGAATCCTGCTTGGGAGGCGGTGACGGTAGCGCCTTGCACCTTTTGGAAGTATTGGAAGATCACCACAACCGCCACGAGTGCGAAAATAACAGCGCCAACCGCAATGATTTTGCCGCTTAGTGTGCCTTTTTTCGGGTCGACGGCATAGCGGTCGGCGCGCGTTTTTTCGGACATGTGTTTTCCTTTGAGTGAGTGCTTTAGCTCGACCTATCTATAGTAACCTCCTTCGGTGGCATAGGATGAGCGTGGAGCAGTTCGGTATTCGAAAAGGAGCGTGTTTTTGTGAGCAGTCTTCGCCTGATGGCTATCCATGCCCATCCCGACGATGAAGCAAGCAAGGGGGCCGCAACCGTTGCCCGGTATGTTGCTGAAGGTCATGCGATGATAGTTACGTGTACGGGAGGGGAGCGCGGCGATATTCTCAACCCGGCGATGGATTCGCCAGGGAATGCCGAACGTATTACCGAACTTCGGCGGGAGGAAATGGCGCGTGCTATCGCGGCATTGGGGGCGCAGCACCATTGGTTGGGCTATGTGGATTCAGGCTTGCCACAGGGTGATCCATTGCCGCCGCTGCCAGAAGGCTGCTTCGCGCTTGAAGAAGATGAAACTGTTGTTCGGGATCTTGTGCGGGTGATTCGGGAGTTCCGTCCACACGTGATTATTACCTATGACGAAAACGGCGGGTATCCGCACCCGGATCACCTCAAAGTGCATGCGGTGTCAATGAAGGCGTGGGAGGTTGCGGGAGATGCGGACTATGCCCCCGAAGTAGGGCAGCCGTGGACGCCGCTGAAGCTGTACTACACGCACGGGTTTATTCGCCAACGCATGCAGCTGTTCCACGATGTGCTGGTCAAGGAGGGCAAGCCTAGCCCATATGGCCCGCTGTTGGAACGCTGGAAGGCCCACCGCGCGGATATTATGGCCCGGGTGACCACGCAGGTTCCATGCGCGGAGTATTTCGAACAGCGTGACGACGCCCTGCGCGCCCATGCGACCCAGATTGACCCGGCGGGAGCGTTCTTTGGGACACCGGTAGATGTGCAGCGTAAGCTGTGGCCGACAGAGGAATTTGAACTGGCTGCCACGCGGGTGACCACCGCGTACCCAGAAGACGATTTGTTTGCTGGGATCCCCACGGATTAAAGGAGCAAAACACACATGATGGATTTTGTGTTGGCGCAGGCGGAGCGCGGTGGACCATTAGGTCCTGAGTTCGGTAAGGCGTCCCCGGTGGGGTTACTCATTATCGTGCTGCTTCTTGTTGCGGTGTTGTTTATTGGGTGGGCGTTGACTCGCAGAATTAAGCGAATGGCGCGGCGTCGAGAATTTGCCGAAGCGCACGGCATTGATGTGTTCGATCAGGAAGCGATCGATAAGGCAATGGAAGCTGAGGGGTTAGCGCTCGATAAACGGAAGCAGTGGTTCTAACCTGCTGGTGTCTTGGCGGCGGCTTCATGTGCACGCCGCGCAGTGCACACATAAACTAGTTACCGTGAACTATTTGCCGAAGCTCCTGTACCCCGTGTACGAGAAACTTCTGAGCCGCGAACTCGCCGGGGCGAAGCACCCAAAGCATGTCGCAATCATGTGCGATGGTAATCGGCGGTGGGCTCGGGAGGCAGGTTTTGCTGACGTGAGCCACGGGCATCGGGTTGGGGCCAAGAAGATTGGCGAAATGGTCCGTTGGTGTGCGGAAACCGATATTGAATTGGTGACCATTTATTTGCTTTCCACGGAAAACCTGGGCCGCGCTTCGGACGAGCTCGAGTTATTATTCGACATTATTTGCGACGTTGTTGTGGAGCTTTCGGACCCTGTGACCAATTGTCAGGTGCGCCTGGTTGGTCACCTCGATTTGTTGCCCGAACATGTGGCCGAACGCCTGCGCACGGCGGCGAGCACAACAGACGATCACACCGGCGTCACGGTCAACGTTGCCGTTGGCTATGGTGGTCGCCAAGAAATTGTCGACGCCGTGCGCGAACTCATCGACGATCTCGGCGCGCGGGGAGTAGCACCTGAGGAGATGGCATCTGAAATATCTGTAGAATCAATTTCGTCTCATCTTTATACTTCCGGACAACCCGATCCTGATCTGGTAATCCGAACCTCTGGGGAGCAGCGGCTTTCCGGATTCTTACTATGGCAGGCGGCGTATTCGGAAATATGGTTTACCGATACTTATTGGCCGGCATTTCGCCGAATCGACTTTTTACGTGCGTTGCGTGATTACTCGTCACGTCACCGCCGCTTTGGAAAATGAAATCACCCTACATTCTTGTTGAATCCATCTACGGCTCCACTGCCGAGTACGCGACCGAGTTGGCTCGAATCACCGGGGGAGCAGTCCATCCCTTAAGCCATGCGGCAACAGCATTATCTGAAACCGTGACGGCGCCACCATTGATCGTGTGTTCGCCTAATTATGGGCCGGTGAATAAGGGCGTGTCGTGGCTGAAAGAGAACCCTCAGTATGTGCGCGAACATGCTTGCGCATTGATTGTGGTTGGGATGTCGTTACCTGAACACGCGCGCTCCCGCGATGCGGCGGGTTCTGCGCTGGGAAGTTTGGCGGGCGACGTGACGCGTTTTTATTTGCCCGGACGTCTGATACATTCGCAGCTCAGTGCGAAGCATCGCAGTATTTTGTGGTCTGTGAACCAGATGCTGAAACGTAAGCCTGGTTTAAGTGAAAATGACCGCAATATGATTGCCGAGTACGGCAAAGACATTGACCACGTTGACTTTACCGCGCTGCAGCCAGTGGTGGATTGGTGGCGTGCGCTTGCCCTCAAGCACGTATAAATTCTATGTTGCGTTGGCTTCCAGATGCGATGTTATGTGGGGGTCTTGTCTGGGTAGCCAGTTGTGTGACGTGGGATGGCCACTGGCAATGGCTTGGCCTCGGGGTTGCGCTAGGGATTGCAGGCCGTGCGTGGTACGTATTGCAAAGTCTTTCGAGGGTTGGTGGCACTACTGATATTGGTGTGCCTTCGAGCACCTTGGTTACTTCAGGGGATTTTCGCTGGTCGCGTAATCCGTTTTATTTTTGGTGTGCTTGTCTGCTTGTATGTTTGGCAGCAATAAGTGCCTCTTGGTGGGCAGTGGTCGCGCCCGTTCTGTATGTTGTGGTGCTTCATTGGTTGGTGATTCCCCGAGAAGAAGCATTGCTTTTAGAAACATTTGGTCAACTCTATGTAGATTATTGCGATCGTGTGCGCCGCTGGTGTTAGGCTCACTGCCGGCCGACGCTATGAGGTGATGTAAAAACGGCCTTATTGGCGTTTGGATCATCTTCTAGAGATTGATGATGAGGCGACAGCATTATCTGAAAATCGTGTGTTCGCCTAACTACGGGCCTGTACATAAGGGAGTGTCCTGGTTTAAAGAGAATCCTCAGTATGTGGACCACGTGGATTTCACCGAATTGCAGCCGGTCGTCCACTGGTGGCGTTCGCTGACGCCGGCTACCTTGAACTGGGCATCCTGTCACGAAATTCGTAACATTTGGTGCAATATTCTGCGTGCTCACTGCGCAAGAAAAGTGTGGTAAGTCACAGCGGGGCGATAGGTTGTGCCCTCTTGTCACAAATTCCATCAAGATCCGCCGAAAATTTTGCCGAAAAAATGGAATCTGCGACAGATTGCAGGTCAGCGGTTGTGTACAACGTAATTGTGTGTCACAAATTCCACGGAAACAGCCGGATTTTGCCGGATTTTATGGAATCTGTGACAAGCCTCGAGCCAAGAACACTCAACCGCCTGAACCCGCTAAATATTCCGCATCCTCACGCGTTCCACCTGGTGGTTTGCGTTTTTGTGGAGGACCAGCGAGGCGCGCACGCGGGTAGGCAGAATGTTTTCCACCAGGTTCGGCAGGTTGACAGACTGCCAGATTTCGCGGGCGAGGGCGCGTGCCTGGGTGTCGTCAAGCTGGGCGTAGTGGGAGAAGTGAGCGTTGGGTTCTGTGAACGCGGTGGTGCGGAGTTGTAGGAAGCGCTCGATGTACCAACGTTCGATGTCGTCGGTGCGTGCGTCAACATAGACAGAGAAATCGAACAAATCGCTGACCATGAGCGTTGGCCCAGTTTGCAGCACGTTGAGCCCTTCGAGGATTAGAATGTCGGGCTGTCGCACGGTGATGAATTCATCGGGGACACGGTCATATAGTGTGTGCGAATACACGGGTGCGGAACAGGCGGGGCGCCCTGCTTTCACTTCGGTGACAAAACGTAGCAAGGCGCGTTGGTCGTAGCTTTCGGGATACCCTTTCCGGTTCATGATGTTGCGCCGGTGGAGTTCGGCGGCGGGGTAGAGGAAGCCGTCGGTGGTGACGAGGTCTACCCTCGGGTGGGTGTCCCAACGTTGGAGCAGCACTTGGAGTACGCGCGCCGTGGTGGATTTCCCTACGGCGACAGAGCCTGCGATTCCAATGATGAACGGTACGTCCGGGGTGTGCGAACCGAGGAAGGTTTCGGTTGCTTTCATGAGTTCTTGGCGTGCGTTGATTTGCAAGTGAATCAGGCGGCTGAGCGGCAGATATACTGCGGCGACTTCGTCGAGGTCGATGTTTTCTCCGATGCCGCGGAGTTGGTCGAGTTCGGCGGCGGTGAGTACTTGGGGCATTGATTGGCGCAGCCGCCGCCATTGGGCACGGTTGAAGTCGAGGTACGGGCTGACCACGTTGGGGCGAACCATACTTACATTGTGCCAATGTCCGATCATGGTGACGAATTTGGGCTTGGCCTGCCCATTTCCAGGCTAGTATGTGCGCAAAGAATTTCTAGTTACAATAGGCAGGCATTCTTTAATGTCGACGCCGCGAGGTCTTGCGGCTCGACTGACTTTGAAAGGTTCAACGGTACGATCATGACCGATGCCACGAGCGATGTCCGCTACCAGTCTTTGACGCAGTTGGATCCGGAGGTGGCGGAAGCCATGGCCGGCGAACTTTCGCGCCAGCGCAACACGTTGGAGATGATTGCGTCTGAAAACTTTGTGCCTCGCGCGGTGCTGCAGGCGCAGGGTTCGGTGCTGACGAACAAATATGCTGAAGGCTATCCGGGGCGTCGTTACTATGGTGGCTGCGAGGACGTCGACATCGTGGAGAACCTCGCTATTACGCGCGCCAAGGAGTTGTTCGGGGCGGAGGCAGCGAATGTGCAGCCTCATGCTGGTGCGCAAGCAAATGCGGCTGTGCTCATGGCTCTCGCAAATCCTGGCGATAAGATTATGGGGCTGTCGTTGGCGCATGGTGGGCATCTCACGCACGGCATGAAGCTCAACTTTTCCGGCAAGCTTTACGACGTCGCGGCATACGGCGTTGATGCGGCAAGCATGCGGGTGGATATGGATCAGGTGCGCGAACAAGCCCTTGCCGAAAAGCCTGACGTGATTATTGCTGGGTGGTCTGCGTATCCTCGTCATTTGGATTTCGCCGCATTCCGCGAGATCGCTGACGAAGTTGGTGCGAAACTTTGGGTGGATATGGCCCACTTTGCTGGTCTTGTGGCGGCGGGACTTCACCCATCTCCAGTCCCGCACGCTGATGTGGTATCCACGACGGTGCATAAGACCCTTGGTGGTCCTCGTTCCGGTTTGATTCTTTCCCGCGAAGAATGGGCAAAGAAGATTAATTCTGCAGTATTCCCAGGTCAGCAGGGTGGCCCGCTGATGCATGCGATTGCGGCTAAGGCTGTTGCGCTGAAGATCGCGGCGACTGAGGACTTCCGCCAACGGCAAGAACGCACGCTCGAAGGGGCGCGGATTCTTGCTGAGCGTTTGATGGCACAGGATTGTAAAGCCGCTGGTGTTGATGTGCTGACCGGTGGAACTGATGTTCACCTGGTGTTGGCGGATCTGCGTCATTCGGTAATGAATGGTCAGGAAGCCGAGGATCTGCTGCACGAGGTTGGTATTACCGTGAATCGAAATGCTGTACCAAATGATCCTCGCCCACCGATGATCACTTCCGGCCTGCGCATCGGTACCCCAGCTCTTGCTACTCGTGGGTTTGATGCCACTGCCTTTACCGAGGTTGCCGATATTGTTGGCACCGCACTGGCCGCCGGCAAGCAGGCGGATGTTGCTGCACTGCGCAAACGCGTGGAAGCTTTGGCAGAGCAGTACCCATTGTACGATGGCCTAGAGGATTGGAAGCTTATTTAAGCATAGCTTTATAAAGCCATTTATTGAGCCCTGGTTGAGAGTTATCTCACCCAGGGCTTCAATTTTGCTGTGTAAAGTCGGGGGTGTTGCCATATTTTTGATAGCGTAATTTTGGTTCGTGGTTACGCCGTAATGTGCAATTGGTATTTTTGCTTGGGGATGCGAATGTAACCCGCTTGACGAGTGTGTTTTACTACAGCGTATATGTCATTCAAATTGGAAAGCGTGGAGGGAGTCAAATATGACCATGCGACGCTTGGCGCAGATAGCGGCACTTGCGTTTCTTGGGATTGTCTTTATTTCTACATGGCTTTTGGTGTTGGGTGTTCCCATATATGTGGTCGTATCGCTGCAACTAAGTGCGGCGTTAATCGTAGGAGGAGTAGTTTGGTGGTTCACGGAACGTAGTCCGCACAGAACGGATGACGAGCCACCCACATCAAAGAACAATGGATCTGAGCCGGAACCACTGCGGCAAGTGTCAGTTGAAGAAGCGCCAACTGTACCAATGCCAACCCCCGGCGCGGCTCCGCAAAAAATACCAACCGCACTGCAAAAAGTTGATATTACGCAGGCAAAAGACCAATTGCGGTTGGCTTTGGGGACACAATCAGGTGATGCTCCAACTGTAGACAAAATGTCGAAAGCAAAAATGCTGCCCGGTGCAAGGGCAGCAATGGAACGCTTTGGATTATGTGAGGATCAGTTACGAAACCACATGGCACATAGTCAACCGAGACCGGCAGATCAGGGGAGATACCAGTTTGTAGTTGCCGATCATTCGGTAATTGTGTCGGAAGATGGTACCTGCATTTTGGGAGTGTTTCCTTACGGCGGGCCGGAAGCTGATCTTGTTGAAGAAGCGAGAGAAAAAGCAAAAACCGCGATGCGTCGGCCATCTCCGATGGATATGCCGCGCAAACGTGTTGCGCCCAAGGTGGATCGGAGGATAGCCGCACCAACAACAGCGAAAGAAATGAAAGAATTGCTTGAGCAGCGCGGTTTCGAGGTTGAACTACGTGGTAAACACTATAACGTCACGCATCCGGATCATCCGGGAGTGCGTTCTACAATGGCGGCGTCACCCTCGGATTTTCGATGGAATTTGAACCTAATTTCGCAGATTAGGGGTGCTTTTGGTGTGGATCTTCGCCTGGCATAACGCTCAGTAGCGTGCAAGATTAATATTTGCATTTTATTGCCAGGCGAATCAATGTGAAGCGCTTATTGCGTTTCAAACAATTCTTTTGGTGTTCGTTTATATTTTGAACTCTGAGCGTTTTTGGAACTTCCTCATGGGCGAATCAGGCAATTTCAGCGTTGTAAACACTGTGTATATTCGCCCATTGCTCTATTGAGATTTATGTTGACGCTCTTCAGCGAGTTGCGTGCGGGCTGCGCGAAGCCAGTCAGGTTGATGGGCAAGCAATTCCTTAATTTCTGCGGTAGTTAAAGGCTTGTCCATGTCATTTCGCTTGAGAGCGGCAATGGTAATGCCAAGTTTTTGTGCAACTACGGGGCGCGGGTGTGGGCCAGTACGGCGCAGCTCTGCGAGCCACTCCGGTGGATTTGTTTGTAATGCAACAAACTCCTCGTGGCTTAACGGGGTGTTCTGAAACGATTCGGGTGTGGCGGGAAGATAGATGCCGAGTTTCTTCGCCGCGGTCTGCGGTTTCATTGCGTTCGATCCTTTGGTCACAAACATAACGGTAACATTCTTTGCATGAGCCTGACCATCGCCTACGTTCATGGGACAGCCCCAGATAAATGGTTTCGCAGATTCGCGGAGCAAACCCAACATTCAATCGAGAAAACATTCGGTTGCGATGATCCAATCGAACCTTTGTTGGAGGGGGAAGCTGATGTGGCTCTGGTGCGCTTGCCGCATCCCGGGGTTGGGGAAGCCCATCACGTTGTTCGGCTGTATGAAGAGCAGCCAGGAATCGGACTGCCAAAGGAACACGAACTAACCCTGCTGCAAGAGATTTCTGCGGATGACATTGCGGAGGAAACCTGCCTATATCGGGCCGAAACATGCGTGGACGTGGCTCAAGTGCGAGACGCAATTCAGGTGGTAGCCGCGAACGTGGGCGTGGTGTTGGCTCCGCAGCCGTTATTGCGAAGCATTAATAACAAGGCGGTCGAACACCGTCCTTACATTAGCGGTGAACCTACAACGATCGCGGTGGTGTGGAACAAAGACGCCGATTGTGAGGAGATCCAGGATTTTGTCGGCATTACGCGTGGTCGCAAGGCGCAGTCGTCCCGGACTGCTATGCCGAAACGCACTGCGCGCGAAAAGGCGATCGAAAAACAGAAAAGACGTGCGAAGAGCATCAAACAGCAGGCGAAACGTGATGCTGCGCGCCGGCGGCGTCGTTAAGCGAGTGCGAAGCGTACCGTATCCCCGGCGGCAAGTTGGGCGGCTCGGTCGCATGAGCGTGAGGTAAGCACAGCGATGACGGGGTAGCCGCCGGTGACGGGATGGTCGGGGCCAAAGACCACGGGGTGCCCGCTGGGGGGAATTTGAACGGAACCGCGAACCATGCCTTCGCTCAGGAGCTCCTCCTGGCGAGATCGCTCAAGTGGTCGAGAGGCCGTAAGGCGCAAGCCTATTCGATTAGATTCGGGGGAAACAGAAAACTCCTGCGTCAGAAAATCCAGGATCGTACTTGCAAAAAACCAATCCGACCTAGGGCCAAGGATCACCTTGAGCACCTCGTGCCGTTGTGGGCGCCACAGCGGCGGCAGTTCGCGGATCTTTGGCCACCAGTGCTCACCAGCCGCACATGTGCCAGCCTCGAGAGTGTCCCCAGCTTTCACTGGTGGGGGACCCATATTACTTAGCACGTCTGTGGAGGCGCTGCCCAAAGTCAATGGTGCGATAAAGCCCCCGCGGATTGCTAGGTAGCCACGGAGTCCGTAGGAGGAAAAACCCAGGGTGAGTATGTCGCCGGCGTGTAAATCAAGGAGGGCGTTGGTGTATTTTTCGCGTCGTTTGCCGTTGGATTCAATAGTTACGCTGGCCGCGATTCCAGTAATGATCGCGGTGGTATCCGCAAGAACTTTCGCCTGAAATCCTCCGATTAGAATTTCGATCACAGGGGCTTCCGGAGCGTTGCCAACCGCATGATTTGCGCGGGCTGCGCTGAGCCTGTCGAATGCGCCTGAAGGGCTCACGCCAGTGTTTGCATAGCCCGGACGGCCTCGGTCTTGAAATAGCGCAAGTGGTCCGGGGTTGATTACCTCAAGCATGATGCTCCTGAAATATCACGGTGTCGCCAGGCAAAATATAGGAAGGTTGCGGGCGTTGGGTGTCCCACATTGGGATTGTTGTTGTGCCTAGGAGTTGCCAACCACCAGGGGAAACTTGCGGGTACACTCCGGAAAATTCGCCCGCTAAGGCGACGGCACCGGCGGGGATTTGTGCGCGGGGTTGGCTGCGACGCGGGATGTTCCATAGCGGTTGTTGCGGCACCAAATACATAAATCCAGGCGCGAACCCGCCGAATGCTGCCAACCACGGCGTGGTGGTGTGCTTTTCGACGACCTCTCGCACACTCAAACCTGTCGCCTCGGCGACGACTTCCAGGTCAGCGCCGTCATAGGTGACAGGAATGATCACTTCCCGTCCAGCATGAGTTATTCCGCCAGTGATTTCGATATCTCGAAAGAGATTTCCTGCTTCCTTTGGGGTGCACAGCGCGGTATCGAGGGTGATGAGCACAGTGGCAGCTGCCGGAACGATATCGATCACACCGGCAATGTTGAGGTCTTGAATTTGTTGGTGGACGTTCATTACTGCAGCGAGAGTGCTGATTCCTGCGAGCTCGGCGTCTTGAGGGTGGATATCAATCAGGACAGCTGCATCGCCACAAGGTTTAACGTCCACTCGACACCACCACGTGGTGTTGTTCCAAGCCTGCAATGATTTGGCGGACCACATCGAGCGCATGTGGGTTATCTCCGTGCACGCAAATTGAAGATGCTGCAACAACGAGTTCGTCACCAGAGTGGGTGCGGATGGGGTTGCCTTGGGCAATCGCTACTGCCTGGGCTACCGCCTCGTCTGGTTCCAGGACCGCGCCGGGGATACTGCGGGGTGCCAGGGAACCATCGTCCATATAGAGACGATCAGCAAACGCTTCAGGAATGGTCGCTAACCCAGATTCCTCGGCCCATTGGATCACAGCGGATCCAGCGAGTCCCATCAGTGGCAGTCGAAACGGTAGTATTCCCTCAATCACAGCCATCGCCTGTGATTTGTCTTTGGCAATGCAGTTATAGAGTGCGCCGTGGGGTTTCACATATTCCACTTCGGCACCGACCGAATGCGCTGCGGCCTGGAGTGCGCCAATCTGGTAGATCGTTTCAGCAGTGAGGGTCGCGGCGTCGTAATGCATGGCCCTGCGCCCGAATCCGGCGAGGTCACGGTATCCCGGGTGGGCGCCAATCCGCACCCCGTGAGCGCGTGCCTTTGCGCAGGTGCGTCGCATCACGAGTGGGTCGCCAGCATGAAACCCGCAGGCAACGTTTGCGCTACTTACTAAGGCGAGCAGTGCTGAATCATTACCCATGGTCCATGAGCCGAAGCTTTCGCCAAGATCGGAATTGAGATCAATGTGCATGAATTCTCCTAGCCTACGAAGCGGGCGCATTGAGAAGATTGAACACGGCTTCGAAGGAAACCCAGGCTAGCCACCACGCCACTAACGTTGCCAGCCAGCCAATGATGATTAACCACATTGGATAACGGTAGCCATCCAAAATGTCTTTTTGCCGGAATGTCGCAACGAACATCACCAGTGTAAAGCCTAGGGGAAGTACCAAACCATTGAAAGCACCTGCGAATACCAAGAGCTGTTTTGGTGCGGTGCCCATGATCCAATAAAGCGCAGAGGAGACGCAAATAAAACTAATAGTCAGCCAGTTTTGCAGCGAACGTTTATTTGCATCTTTGGAGACCAAGAACGTCGCAGAGGTGTAGCTTGCGCCGATGACAGAGCTTAATGCGGCGGCCCAAAGTACCGCGCCGAAGAAACGTAAACCAAGTTCGCCAGCGGCGGCCTTGAAAGCGTCACCAGCAGGATTATCGCCCGAGAGGGCAACTCCGCCAGCAACAACACCAAGGACCGCAAGGAACAACACAACGCGCATGACGCCGGTGAGCAGAATGCCCGTGACCGAAGAGACTGCAACTTGGCGTACGTGCTTGACGCCGCTTTGTCCGGAATCCAGCATGCGGTGTGCGCCCGCGTAGGTGATGTAACCGCCTACGGTGCCGCCGACCAGTGTTGTGATGGTTACCCAGTCAATTGTTTCTGGTTGCACGGTGTTGATGAGTGCCTCGCCAACGGGCGGGTTGGAAACAATGGCCACATACAGGGTAAGCAGCATCATGAGTACGCCCAGGACGACGATGAGTTTGTCCAAGGCTCCACCGAGTTGTTTAAACATGAAAATGCCGATGGCTAATAATGCCGTGAGTAAACCACCCAATTTTGGCGACGCCCCGAGCAACGCGTTTGTGCCCAAGCCTGCGCCCGCGATATTGCCGATATTAAAGACGATGCCGCCCACCGCGATACATACCGCCAATACCCAGCCCAATCCGGGGATCACACGATTGCCAAGGTCTTGGGCACGGAGTCCAGAAATTCCGATAACGCGCCACACATTGAGCTGGATGGCAATATCCAAGATGATCGAAACGATGATAGCAAACGCGAAAGCTGCACCGAGTTTAGCGGTAAATACTGCTGTTTGTGTAAGGAACCCGGGGCCGATGGCGCTTGTGGCCATGAGGAAGATGGCGCCAAGCAGAGCGCTCCGGGTTGTGGCCGAGGCGGCTGCCTGGCTAAGGGTTTTCTCCGACATTACGATCCTTTATTTTTCGGACAGGTGTTCTATTCCTGGATGAGGGTGGGGGAGGTGTTGTTGAACAATTTTTCTCATTATAGAGTTAATGTGGTCAGCAACACAATATCTTTGTTATGTCTAACGGATCACTCTTGAAACAGATTATTCTTAATCAGTATGGGAAAAGCAACGGTTGATCAACTAGTGCGATTAATTACCGATCGCATTCATATGGGAGAGTTGCAGCCCGGCGCTCAGCTTGCGGAAATACCCCTAGCAGGCGAAATAGGGGTTTCGCGCAATACGTTACGGGAAGCGTTCCGCATTCTTGCGCGCGATGGGCTCGTCGAACATCTGCCAAATCGAGGCGTATTTGTACGGGTTATTGTGGATGACGCAGACGATATTTATGCTTTTCGACGCTTCGTGGAGCTCGGTGCTCTCGATCACGCTCACCGGGATCCACATGTTACGGCGCGTTGTTTTTATGCGATGCAGCTTGCGTGCGATGAGGCGGTTGCTGCCGCGGAACGCCAGGATTGGGCAAAGGCTGGGGCGGCTAATGGCGATTTCCACCAAGCCATAGTCGACCTCGTTGGTTGCGAACGTTTGAGCGATCAGGCGCGTGTTGTGTTAACCCAGGCAAGGCTGCTGTTTCTTTCCCAAGCCGATTGGAAAGCCGTGCATAAACCGTTTATTGAAACCAATCGTAAGATTCTTGGCGCGCTTCAACGGGATGACATAGAGCAAGCTCGGTTATTACTTTCTGACTATCTCCTGCGTTCCGAGCGTTTTGTTGCCGAAAGTGCGCGGGTGTATGGCAACTAGTCGAAGAAATGCCAAACGCCACTAGGGAATCCTAGTGGCGTGGCGTAGCACTACGAGGCGATATTACTTATCGCGATCAGTGTTGCACATGGCGAGGACATCGAGACGCTTGTCCAGTTCTTCTTCGGTGAGGGTCTTGCCATCAACGAAGCCCATGTCGATGACGGTCTGGCGGATGGTCTTGCCTTCCTTCAGGGCCGTCTTTGCAACCTTGGCTGCATTTTCGTAGCCAATTGCAGAGTTAAGTGGGGTCACGATGGATGGTGAAGACTCTGCCAGGGTCTTCATGCGCTCAACGTTTGGTTCGATGCCGTCAACGAGCTTCTCTGCGAATACTCGGGAGGTGTTAGCGAGCAGCTTTGCGGATTCCAGAACGTTACGCGCCATCACTGGGATGAATACGTTGAGTTCGAATGCGCCCTGTGAGCCACCGAAGACGACGGCTGCATCGTTACCAACAACCTGTGCTGCGACCTGCGTGGCGGTTTCACATAGCACCGGGTTAACCTTGCCCGGCATGATGGAGGAACCTGGCTGGAGGTCAGGCAGGTGAATTTCGGCCAAGCCGGTCAGCGGGCCGGAACCCATCCAGCGAATATCATTGGCAATCTTATTCAAAGAAACAGCGATGGTGCGCATGGCGCCGGAGAATTCCACCAATCCGTCGCGGTTTGCTTGGGCCTCGAAGTGGTTCTCGCACTCGCGGAGTTCCTTGACATCGGTAAGCTTGACCAGCTCAGCAACGACCTTTGCGCCGAAGTCAGCAGGGGTGTTCAGGCCGGTACCAACAGCGGTGCCGCCGATTGGCAGTTCGCCCAAACGAGGCAGTGTTGCTTCAACACGCTCAATGCCAGCCTCAATCTGACGGGCGTATCCGGCGAACTCTTGGCCAAGAGTGACGGGCACGGCGTCCATAAGGTGGGTGCGGCCGGACTTTACAACCTTGTCCCATTCCTTCGCCTTTGCCTTGAGGGAAGCATGCAGCACCTTCAGTCCAGGGATCAGATCCTTGACTGCAGCTTCAGTGGCGGCCACATGGGTGGCGGTGGGGAACGTGTCGTTGGAGGACTGGCCCATATTGACATCGTCATTCGGGTGGACCTCAACACCGTTGGCCTTCGCGATCGAGGCGATGACCTCATTGGTATTCATGTTCGAAGAGGTGCCGGAACCGGTTTGGAACACATCAATGGGGAATTCGTCATTATGCTTGCCGTCGGCGATTTCCTTCGCAGCGGCAATAATGGCGTCAGCCTTCGCTGCATCCAGCAGGCCACGGTCCTTATTTACCTGGGCGCATGCTGCCTTCAGCAGGCCCATGGCGCGAATCTGTGCAGTCTCAAGCCCACGGCCAGAAATTGGGAAGTTCTCCACAGCGCGCTGCGTTTGTGCACGCCAAAGTGCCTTGGCTGGGACCTTTACTTCACCCATTGTGTCGTGCTCAATGCGGTATTCCTGCTCGGTCATATAGTCCACCTTCTGCATTGCAAGTTGAGGGAAAACGCCGCGGGTACCACGGCACTGCAACTAGTATGCCTAAAAAGAAACGGCACCGTGTGGTCGGTGCCGTTCTACCCACAATCTAGTGAGCTAGATCATACGATGGGGTTATTTACGGGTGTAATCCACCACTGAATATTCCTGGAGTTTCGCTAATTTGTGCACAGATTCGATATAGCGAACAGTTCCTGATTTCGAACGCATGACCAATGAGCGTGTGGTCGCGCCATTTTGGCGATAGCTCACGCCACGCAGCATATCGCCATTGGTCACACCGGTGGCTACGAAATAACAGTTGTTCGAAGAGATGAGATCATGAGTGGTCAGTACACGGTCAAGTTCGTGGCCTGCATCGAGTGCCTTCTTGATTTCAGCATCATTTCGTGGATGCAGTTTGCCTTGGATCTCACCGCCCATACATTTCATGGCGCAGGCGGTGATAATGCCTTCGGGAGTGCCGCCGATGCCCATCATGATGTCCACGGAGTTCGTTGCCTGTGCGGCTGCCACGGCGCCAGCGACGTCGCCATCACGAATAAGCCGGACCTTTGCGCCTGCACGACGAATATCTGTGATCAGTGCTTCATGGCGGGGACGGTCCAGCACAACGACAGTCACATCTGAAGGGGAGATACCCTTGGCCTTTGCCACAGCATTAATATTGTGCGCGACAGGAGCCTCGATATCGATCGTGCCAGCAGCTTCTGGTCCAACGGCAATTTTGTTCATGTAGAACACGGCTGAAGGATCGTACATGGAGCCGCGTTCAGCAGCTGCAAGGACAGAAATTGCGTTCGGACGACCCTCAGCCATCAGTGTGGTGCCGTCAACAGGGTCAACTGCAATGTCAACTTCAGCGCCTTCACCGGTGCCCACTTCTTCACCGTTGTAGAGCATTGGGGCTTCATCTTTTTCGCCCTCACCGATCACTACGACGCCGTGCATGTTCACGGAGTTGATAAGTTTGCGCATTGCGTCCACGGCGGCGCCATCGCCCTCATTTTTCATGCCTCGGCCAACCCAGCGTCCGGATGCGAGTGCTGCTGCTTCCGTGACGCGGACGAGCTCCATAGCGAGGTTACGATCTGGAGCCTCTGGGTTTCGGGTATTCATAACTGGCGGCCTCCTGAAGAACGGGCGAGTTTCTTGTTTCAATTGCGGGGTTCCCGAACATGCGTCCGGCAAACCCCTGCCTGTTCTATTCTTGCATTAGTACTCGCGTATTTGTCCCACTTTTTCCACCCGAATTGGGGCGTTCTGTCATACTATTTGGGTGGCTGAGAATAAACCCCGCATTTTTCAGGACGGGAAAGATATTTCGATGACCTTGTTGGTCATGTTGGTGCTGATGTTGCTATCAGTTGGTTTTACGGGCTTATGTTCGTTTAACCCAGGAGCTCCTGAAAATGGTCCGGTACGGGCGGTGGATGCCAAACAGGTGTTGAGTTTAGAGGCGCGAGCAATGAATTTCCCGGTGCGGATGCCGGAGGTCCCTGAGGGCTGGACCGCGAATTCGGCGCGCCGGACAAGCGTAGAGCAGCAACCAGCTCCAGTCGTTGGTTGGGTGACAGCAAGTGGTGCGTATTTGCAATTGACGCAAACTGGGCAGCCGGTAGAAAAGGCGCTGAAGACGATGAAAGAAGAGTCCAATGAGGTGGACCCAGTAACCGTTGAAGACGTATCATTTCGGCATTTTGAACCCGCCGATGGTTCCGGTGACGATACCTGGATTGCTGATATTGGCGAGGTTCGTTTCCTGATTGTAGGTACCGCTGGCGACGAGGAATTCCGGCAGCTCGCAGCGGCAACATTACAGGCGCAGCCGATTACTGTGCCGAGTTAGGGTTCGCCCGCCCGATTGCTTCTTCAACTCGGGCGCGTGCTCCCGCAAGGTGTTCTTCGCATCTTTTTGCGAGCGCCTCGCCGCGTTCCCAGTATGCCAGGGATTCATCAAGGCTCATTTGCCCAAGTTCGAGTATTTTTACGATCTCCACAAGTTCATCTCGGGCAGATTCGTAAGAAAGTTCGGCTACTGGTGTGAAGTTTTGGGGAATGCCAGATCCAATAGTATTCATAAGGTCTCCTTAGTTTGCTTCGGTGGTTGTCATGGTTGCGGCGGTAATGGAACCATCGCCAACGCGGATGCGTAATTGGCTGCCTGGGGGTGTTTGGGCGATGGTAGTCACCACTTCACCTGGGGTGCCTACCTGCACGATGGCGTAACCGCGTGCGAGGGTTGCTGAGGGGCCAAGGGTGGCTACGCGAGCGCGTAGTGCTGCGATTTCGGTTTCTGCGTGTCGCAACATTTGCGTGATGTCGCGCCGCATGAGCCGGACACCATGTTCGATTTCTTCCGCACGACGGTTGATTGGTGTGAACGGATCTGCGAGTACCGGGCGGCTACGAACGCCTGCGAGTCCTTGCATTTCACGCTGCATCCAGCCACGCAGGGCAGCCGCGGAACGGTTACGGAGTTCCTGAATCAGCGCACGTTCCATGACGACGTCCGGTACCACCCGCTTAGCGGCATCGGTCGGCGTGGCGGCACGTAAATCGGCCACATTATCGAGTACTGGATTATCGGGTTCATGGCCGATAGCCGAAACAACTGGTGTGGTAGCCGCTGCGACGGCACGCTGGAGTGCTTCTTCAGAAAACGGCAAAAGGTCCTCAACTGAACCGCCGCCACGAGCAATAATGATGACGTCTACTTCTGGGTCTGCATCAAGTTGTTCCAATGCCGCAATGACCTCAGGAACTGTTCCTGCACCTTGGACGGCCGTGTTGATCACTTTGAACGACACTTCGGGCCAGCGATCGTGTGCCACGCTGAGGACATCTCGTTCGGCTGCGGAGCCACGCCCAGTAATGAGCCCCACGCAACGCGGAAGGTAGGGAAGTGGCCGTTTGCGCGTGACGTCGAAAAGCCCTTCGGCGGCGAGTTTTTTGCGTAATTGTTCGATGCGTGCGAGGAGTTCGCCAATCCCAACGGGTCGGATCTCTGTTGCCCAGAGTGAGAACGAGCCGCGCCCCACATAGAACGCAGGTTTGGCATAAATGACAACCCGGTCACCATCGCGCAGCACTGAGTCGCGTAATAGCGATGTTGGACAGGTGACCTGCACGCTTGCCTCGGCCTGGGTGTCACGCAGCGTCAAATATGAAAGCTTCCATGTGGGTTTCATATTTACTTGAGTGAGTTGGCCTTCAACCCAAATATGGCCAAGGCGTTCGATCCAAGATTTGACCTTCGTGTTGACTTCGCGGACGGGCCATGGGCTGTCAGGAGTGGTAGTCACCTTGAAAAACTCGCTTTCGTTATGGGTGAACGTACCCATTGTAGGCGGAGTTCGTTACTCTGTATCGCATGACCGCACCTAAGAAGATTTTACTGGCCGCGCCTCGTGGCTATTGTGCTGGCGTCGATCGCGCCGTTGAAACTGTGGAACGTGCACTCGAAAAGTATGGCGCGCCGGTGTATGTGCGGAAGGAAATCGTTCACAACCGTTATGTCGTGGATACATTGGCGGAACGCGGAGCCATCTTTGTTGATGAGACTCACGAAGTGCCTGAAGGCGCCCATTTGGTCTTTTCTGCTCACGGTGTCAGCCCCGCCGTGCATGCAGAAGCTCGCGCGCTGTCGTTGCAAACCCTTGACGCAACCTGCCCGTTAGTAACCAAAGTGCACAATGAGGTGAAGCGTTTTGCCCGGGATGGCTATCAGATCCTGCTGATTGGTCATGAAGGACACGAAGAGGTGGAAGGCACCGCCGGCGAAGCTCCAGATGTTGTGCATTTGGTGGACGGCGTGGCGGCGGTAGACCAGCTTGATTTCCCGGACGATGAAAAGCTTGTTTGGCTTTCCCAAACGACCCTTTCAGTCGATGAAACTATGGAGATCGTGGGGTTGCTCAAGGCAAAATTCCCACACCTGATTGATCCCCCCAGTGACGACATTTGCTACGCGACGCAAAACCGCCAAGTAGCCGTCAAAGCTATCGCACCTAAGTGCGATTTGGTAATTGTGGTTGGTTCGCAAAATTCTTCGAACTCAAAGCGATTGGTGGAGGTAGCCCTGCAAGGTGGCGCCAGCGCCAGTTATCTGGTGGATTTTGCGCATCAAGTAGATCCCGCCTGGCTTGAAGGAGTGGAAACCATTGGTGTTACCTCCGGTGCATCAGTGCCGGAGATCCTGGTGCAAGATGTGTTGAAGTTGCTTGCAGGACATGGTTACACGGACGTAAAAGAGGTCACCACCGCCGCGGAAAAGCTTGTGTTTTCTCTTCCGCGCGCACTTCGCCCCGCAGATCGCGCGAAACGTTAACGGTACAGGTCGTCGTGGCGGGAGTTCGCGCGGCGTTGCTGCATCAACTCCTGCACAGTGACTTGCGACGACCGCGCACCCCGGGCACGGTGCGTACGTGCAGCAGTGCGAGCGCGCGACGCCTGAGCAGCATTTTCCTGGTTAATACGACGAACTTGTTGCTGCTTTTTCACTGTTCGTTGCATTGCGCGGCTGCGGACAGAGCGGGCGATCAACCAGCGAATGAGTGCGATAACAACCGTGATGAGTGTGACCGACATCAAAAAGGGGAACTGCTCTGTTAGCGGGTAAATCGCTGCAAGAATTTCAAGCCGAGACAGACTACTATCAGCATTGGCCATGCTGTAATTGACGCCCAACACTGTTAAAGGCAGTGCGATTGCGAATGCAAGGGGAAGCTGTGCAGTGGTGAGAAAGAGTCCGCGAGGTTCCACAAGACACACTGCGGCGATGGAACCAGCTGCAAAGCACCAGAGGAACGGATTGCCCAATTCCCGAAAGTTAATACTCAACAATGCGCCCGTAATCAGGGAGGCGAAAACGATCGATGCTGCCGACCATACAGGGACCCCGAAGCGGGCAGCGACGGGGAGACGAGCAGGGGAAGTTCGATACTGTTGAGTCACGGGGCGTTATTCTACCGTTATCACGAGCGAAATACATGTAGGATGTCCTGCAACCGCGACAAGCTGGGGGTGAGCGAACCTTCTCTGCGTGCCGCACGCATTTTACGGCCCGCTTCTTCACCTTCTTGCGCAGTGAGTGATCCCACCAACGTTGCAAATTCAATATCGGCCGCAGTTTTTTCGCCGGATCGCAATGCAATGAGATCACTGAGATAGCGAAGCAGCACGGCAAGCATCGCTGCGGTAGGTACAGCCAGGAACGCGCCGACAATACCAAAGAGGCTGCCACCGAGGGTTACCGAAAGCAAAATCACCACAGGATGCAAGTTCATCGCGCGGGATTGCACAATGGGCTGGAGGATGTTTCCCTCTAATTGCTGGACTAAAATCACGAGCCCAAGTACCAGAAATGCGGTGGTGGGGCCGTGGGATACGAACGCGATCATGACCGCGAGAGCCCCTGCGACCACTGCACCAACAATCGGAATAAACCCGGCGATAAACGTCAGGGTTCCCAGCGCCAACGCCATGGGAACCCCAAGCAAAAACAGCCCAAGGCCGATGAACAGGGCGTCGACAAACGACACAACAGCCTGGGCGCGAATGAAACCGCCCAAGGTAATCCATGCGCGGGTGAACAATTCCGTTAAGTGCCAGCCAATACGGCGTCCAGTCACCGAGCGCAACCACGGCATAAAACCCGGTCCATCTTTAAGGAAAAAGAACGTAAGGACCAACATGATACCGAGGGTGACCAGCACTGACGATGCGATACTAATGCCTGCGAACAGTTCACCAGCGATAGTGCCGGATTGCTGTTGAAGCCACGTGGCGGCGTCCGAAAACCACCCGTTGAGATCGTCACTATTAATATTCAGCGGCGGACCCTGGAGCCAGAGCTGTAGGCGTTGAACACCCTCGAACGCTTGGTAGAACAATGTTTGCGATTGATTCACAATACTTGGTGCAATCAGGGCGATCAGGCCACCGAAAAACGCTAATGCGCCAAGCATCGTAATCACCGCAGAAAGCGCTGGTGGCACACCCCTGCGCTGCATCCATCCGGTGGGGCCCCACAGCACCGAAGTAAGAATGAGTGCAAGGAAGATGGGAAGCAGGCCTCGCCAGAATTTGCTCATAACGTACCAGGCGGCCCAGGAGGCGGCGGCTATGACCAACAGGCGGAGGCACCACCAAGCGAAGGTCTTGAATCCATCAGCAATGACCTCAAAGCGGTCGATTGCATCGTGGCCTTCAAGTTCCTGAAACGTCTGGGTGGCCTCACCCCGGAAGTCCTTATCGTTCACGGTTTCCATCTTGCCACTAACATGAGAAAGCCTCCCGGAGGAGGCTTCAAAAATGTTGAGATGTGTCTAGCGTTCTTCTTCGTGAGAGATCAGAACATCATCAGTTGCGTACTTGGAATCTCCCAGCACACCAGACATTTCATCAGGGTTACGGCGCAGCGCCAGGATGCTTACCAACAAGCCTCCCCAAACCACGACCATAAACAGGACCATCATCATAATTGCGATGCCACTCATTGCATTTCCTTTCTTCTGGTCGGGTGGTTAGTTTGCGGCGTCAGTATCTTTATACTGCTCGGCGGCAAAACCAGCAGCACGTTCCGGTGAGTACTTCCGCGGCCGATCGATGGTGCGGGATACATCCGGGTCCACACCGAAGTCTGAACCTGGAGGACCGACAAGCGTGGTATTCCCACGCCACGGCACGATAGACATCACATGGGCACCGATGACGATGGCGGCCAACACACCCCAACCATAGAGACCAATTTGGGTGGTGGAGTAGCCCTCGTATGGTTCGTTAATCAGGGAGATCAACTCTTGGATCAAGGTGTAGCCCAACACGATGGCGGTGACATTCACAACGCAAATTCGCCACACCGTGCCAACTTGGAACGATGACACAGCATTAAGGTGCAGGGCAAACTCTTCCGTCCGGCGGAGAATCCAGTCAACGACCACGATAGTGATCAGTGCAACTGCCACAATGCCGATCTGGTTAGTGAACTTATCCATAATATCCAGCGTGACCAGGCCGGAAGTGGTGGAGAACAAAGCCAACGAAATAAGCGCCATCACAACACCAATGCCAACTGCGGTGTTCTTACGCGGAATATTGAACTTGTCCTTCACGGCGGAAACCACGACTTCAAACAGCGAGAACAGTGACGTAAAGCCTGCAATGGTCAACGAGCCGAAGAATAGGGTTCCGAAGATCGGGCCTAATTGCATCTCATTGATAATCGCCGGGAACGCGATAAAGGCAAGACCAATACCGGAGCTAGCCACCTCATTCACCTCAACGTTTTGTTGGGTCGCCATGAAGCCAAGGGCAGCGAACACACCGATACCAGCAAGAACCTCAAATGAGGAGTTAGCGAAGGCGGTGACCAACCCGGTACCAGTGAGGTTTGTGCGCGGCTTGAGGTAGGAGGAGTAGGTAAGCATAATGCCGAAACCTACGGAAAGTGAGAAGAAGATCTGACCATATGCAGCAACCCACACACCTGCATCCTTGAGCGTGGCCCAATCTGGAGTGAAGAACGCATTGAGGCCCTTCGCTGCGCCCGGGAGGAAGAGTGCTTGAATCACCACGACGATAAAGAGCACCGTGAGAATCGGCATGAAAATCTTGGAGACTTTACCAATGCCTTCGTCGACACCCATGGCAAGCACCACAATTGCGAGCACCCATACCAGGGCGAGTGCCACAGCGATTTGCGGCACGATATCAAAGGAGAAGCTGCTTGTTGCATCCATTTCCAGGAAGTCACTAAAGAAGTACTCTTCTGGCTTGGCGCCCCAAGCAAGGTTGAATGACTTCACGGTGTACAGGGCTGCCCATGCAATCACCGCGGCGTAGTAGATCGTAATAAAAAACGAAATACCTACTTGGATCCAGCCGATGGGTTCTGACCAAGATTTCACACGGCGGAACACCAGTGGCGCCGAGCCTCGGAAGCGGTGGCCCAAGGTGTAGTCCAGGAACAGCAGGGGAATACCTGCGGTGAGCAGCGCCACCATATAAGGAACGAGGAACGCGCCGCCACCATTGTCGTAGGCGACGTATGGGAAGCGCCAAATATTTCCCAGGCCGACCGCAGAACCAATGGCAGCGAGCAGGAATGCGATGCGGGTGGAAAATACTTCGCGGCGGGGTGATTCAGCCATGGGAGGCCTTTCCGTCGATAGTAGATGCGGATAGAAAACTTACAGAAGTTCTTTGATTTACTCAGGAAATTCTGAAAAAGTATCTCACTGTGTGGGCAAATACTAGCATATAGTTCCACATATTGGAATGCGGGTGAGGGGGATTACTCTTCGTGGTTGTCTTTTCGCTGCTCAGCAACCCAATCCGCATAACCTTGCACACCGGCGGGCAAGGTGGGGAAGATGTGCTCCTCGCCGATTTTCTCAATGAAACCTGCGTCCGAAAGCTGTCGGAAAAGGCCGTATTTCACACGAGCCATGGCAAATACAATTCCGCGGGCTTCTAATTGCCTCCGAAGTTCCCGCAATGCATCAATCGCCGTTAAATCAATTTCTACATTGGCCTCCGCATTGAGTAAGAACCAATGGATGCGGGTGGGCGCGGCGTCGATAGCCGCAAGTGCTCGAGTGACAAAATTATCGGAGTTAGCGAAAAACAACGGTGAATCGTAGCGGTACACCAACAGGCCCGGAACCTGTTTAGCGATGTCATAATCTTCAATATTGTGCATTCCGGCGACACCTTCCACGTAGCCCAACACCCCATCATTGGGTTTGGTGAGCCGCCGCAACAATTCAATGATGCTCAATGCAACCGCGATAGCAATGCCTTCCAGCACTCCCAAAAACACCACCGACACCGTTGTAGCAATAGCTAACAGCAATTCGCTACGCCGGAATTTAGCAATCCGAATCCAGTCGCTTGTTTGCACAAGCTTTCCAGCGGCAACAATAACGATTGCTCCCAAACTGGCGTTCGGGAAATGCGACAACGCTGGGGCTAATACAACAAGCGTGAGCACTACGGTCACTGCCGAAACAATCGAATACAGTTGCGTTTTTGCGTGCATCACGCGTGCAAGTACCGTTCGGCTGCCGCTGGAACTCACCGGGAATCCGCCAGTAACACCCGCGCCGAGATTAATTAACCCAAGTGCAAAACACTCTTGATTTGTTTGCACTCTCGGCTCATTGTGAAGACGAAACGCCCGCGCGGTGAGCATATTGCTCGAATAACCCACCACTGTGATCCCAATAGCGGTATTGAGCAAAGCCACAAATTCGATGTCGTTCCACGAAGGCAAACCAATCGGCGGCAGGCCGCGGGGAAGTTCACCAACAACATGGACACCCTGCTGATCCAAACCTGTGATCCATACGATTAGTGTCGAACAAATAATCACAATGAGCGGCGCTGGCCAGTTGGGCAAAAAACGGAAAATCAGCAGTAAAGCAACGATGCAGCTGACTGCTAACCAGAGCGTTGGTTGATGCACTTCATTGAGTCGATGCAGCAAATCCCACGTAGCCATCAGCTCATTGCCGCTTGCCGAGGAAATCTTGGTCACCGTATCCAGCTGGCTCATAATCATCAACACCGCGACTCCTGCAAGGTAGCCAACTAGCACCGGTTTCGAAAGAAATTCCGAAATAAAACCGAGCCGCGCAATATAGCCCACCATCGCCACCACACCCACTGCGATCGCCAACAACGCAGCGATTTGCGACGCCCGTTCCGCCGACGCATTCGATCCAGCCAACGACAGCACACCCGCAGCGGTCATTAATGCCATCGTTGACTCCGGGCCAACCGAAATCACACGAGAGGTCCCAACAAAGGCGTAAATAATCAACGGAACAATCGCCGCCCACAGCCCGGTGACAGGCGGCAAACCCGCAATGGTCGCGTACGCCATCACTTGCGGAACCAGATACGCCGCAACCGTAATACCCGCCAAAACATCAGAACGTAACCACGAAAGCTGATAATGGCGCAGGACCGACCAGCCAGGCAGAATTGATGAACCTTCTGTTGCTGTGGCTGGGTTAGGCTCACCACCATTTAACGAAGAAATCAGATCCCGGATGGGGCCCGGCGGACCTGAAGGGACGCGGCTATCCATACGACGAGCTTAGTAGCAAAAACAAGCAGTTGATAGGATCAACTCCTGTGAGCCTTACTCTTGGAATCGTCGGACTGCCCAATGTAGGCAAGTCAACTCTTTTTAACGCACTCACCCGCAACGATGTGCTGGCAGCGAACTATCCCTTCGCCACAATCGAACCCAACGTTGGCATCGTGGAACTGCCAGACAGGCGGCTCGAAAAACTCGCTGAAATATTCGGATCTGAGCGCATTCTTCCAGCCACGGTCACCTTCGTGGACATCGCCGGCATCGTGAAAGGTGCCTCCGAAGGTAAAGGCCGCGGCAACGCCTTCCTATCAAACATCCGTGACGCCGACGCCATTTGCCAGGTAGTTCGCGCCTTCGCTGACGAAAACATTATCCACGAGCACGGCGAAGTAGACCCACGCGCCGATATCGACGTGATTAACACCGAACTGATTTTGGCCGACCTGCAAACAGTGGAAAAGGCACTGCCTCGGTTAGAAAAAGAAGCCAAAAAAGACAAAGAACTCGCTGAAGTAGTTGCCGCGACACGTAAGGCGCTAGAAATCTTGGAAGACGGGCGAACCCTGTATTCCGCCAGCCGAAAAGGCGAAATCGACTTGGCACTGGTGCGCGAACTACACCTCATGACGGCAAAGCCATTCCTCTACGTATTCAACTCTGACGAGGAAGTGCTCCTCGACGAAGACCGCAAGGCAGAACTCCGCGCATTGGTTGCCCCGGCCGACTGCGTCTTCCTCGATGCCAAAACCGAAACAGAGCTGCTGGAACTCGACGAAGAAGAAGCCGCAGAACTCCTCGAATCAGTTGGGCAAACAGAACCTGGT
>JAUMZC010000026.1:0-360 GCA_030528295.1 Corynebacterium sp. | reverse complement strand
GTTTGCACTCACTAGCGCACGCAGGCTTTGAAACACTTGGCCTACAGACGTATCTGACTGCAGGCCCGAAAGAAGCCCGCGCATGGACCATTCACAAAGGCGACACCGCGCCAAAAGCCGCTGGCGTTATTCACACCGACTTTGAGCGCGGATTCATCAAAGCTGAAGTCGTTTCCTTTGACGACCTGGTTGCCGCCGGATCCATGGCCGAAGCCAAAGCCGCAGGTAAAGTCCGCCAAGAAGGCAAAGACTATGTGATGGCCGATGGGGACGTAGTGGAATTTAAATTTAACGTGTAGGTGAAAGTGTTTCTCGGGTAAGGGTTCGGTGAGGATCCGCGGCGGATTAGAATCGTGCGCA
>JAUMZC010000025.1 GCA_030528295.1 Corynebacterium sp. | reverse complement strand
CGCCCCAAAACACGGCAATAATTTGCACACCAAATACACCAATCCGGGGGTGCCTCTCATAAGATGCGAACATCGCCCATATCCGAGCAAACAGCAACCCTGCCGCGACGTCGTAAAGCAGCCTTCCTGGATAATGAACAAGCATATGAAATGCCCGCTACCTATCCTTGGACTGTGTAAGCGTATCCGGAAATGAGATTTGGTGCTGCAATGAAACTGCTTATCGAGGAACTCCGTTGGACATTCACCTGGCCATTCGGATGGCTCCAGGGAGTTTTGCTCAATGTAGTTCTCGCAGCAGCCTATCTTCTGCTGTGGCCGTTGGCATCGAATGAGCATTACGATATCGTGCTGCTGTTTACGGTGTATTTTGCAACGTTCATCATGGCCGACGTGACAACGACGAATATTTTTGGCCACGATATCGTACGAATGACGCGCGCACTGCAGAGCGGTCGAAGTTTCATCTCGCTTGTGCTGCTGAAAAACCTTGTGCAAGCGTTGATTATTATTCTTCCGATGGTGCTGGTCACCATGGCTATTACGTATATGGTCAGCGGTCCTGGGGAATTAGTATTGGTTATTCCTGGAATTTTGTATCCGATGCTGCTGTGGCTCGGGGTGGGGAACGTGATTTCCGTGCTGTATCCAGTCATTCCAGCACCAATACCATGGCGAATTCAAAGCATTCGTGGCGGTACGCAGAACTGGAAATTGCACGCTCCGCTGCTGATTTCCTACGCAATACCATGGGTGTTGTACGCATTGACCACGCTCACTGACTTGCCAGGAAATCTCAATATATTGATTCAGGTCGTTGCGGGCCGGCCTCATCCATGGGAAAGCGGGCTCGTGCTGTTGATTGCAGCGTGCGTAATCTATGCACTGCTCACAAGGCTGAGCGTGCAATTAGTTGAACAGCAGGGTTTCACGTTAAGAATGCAAACAGATCTTGTGCGCACAGCGCCATTGGATCCACATATGAAACAAGCTGCTGAGGCGCTACTGCCAAGGCGTTAGCGTAGCGGCGAATTCCCGGATTTGGGGGAGTTTGCTGTCTAATGTTGCGTCATCTTCGACCACAATATGAGCGATATTGGTGGCGCCCAGATTGGTCAACAGCTCCTCAGTGACTGTCGGTGTCGGGCCAGTGATCAGGAGTGCTGCGTCATGGTGTTGCAGGATATCCGATGTGGCGAGGCTAGCGAGAGCAGCTTGGCTGGCGGGAATCGTGACAACGTGTTCGGTGGTGCCGTGCATGAGTTTGGAGAGCCAGGTGATTGCAAGCCCAGCACCAAGCTCGCTATGAAGCCCGCAAAATTCGGCGAAGATTTCATTGGCGCTGTAGGGCGCGCCGTCGGTCAGCAAAAGCCAGTCGACGCAGGCGGCTGGAATATTGAGCTGTGCGGTATCGATATCGTCAATGAGTGGCAGCCCCTCGAGGCCTTGAGGGACTGGGTGGCCTGCGGCGTCGATAGGCTGTGCGCCAAGCGCGATGAGGATGCCTGTGCCGGCGTCGCGGGTGTGAACGCCGCCGGTGGCGAGTGTGATTCGGGTGGCGCCGCGCGTGACAGCGTCTGCAATGAGAACACCTGTGCCATAGGTGTCGGCGCGTTTTGGGTCGCACGGGCTGTCGGAGAGATCAATATATGCCTGATTAATTTCCTTATCAAAAACATAAGTCGATTCAATAAGACGGCCGGTGGGGTCAACGGTTGGTAGGGTAATCCGGGTGCCCCGAAAACTGTCGGCAGTACCTTGTGTGCCACTGGGAATGAAAAATTCTGTGACCTCATGGTTTGCTAAATTTTCGGCAAGTATTGAGCAAGCTTGTTGAGGCGATAGACCGGGGAGGTGCTCACAGATTACTACAATTCGCATTACCTTCTACCTTTTCTGCATTACAGTTTTGGGTCGTGGTGAAAAAGCTTATCGCGAATGCACTTGTATGGATATTCGTTTTTGCTTTAGGGATTGTTGTCGACATTCCGAATGTCCATGCGATTGAACCATTGCAGGGCAAAGTGGGGCCAAAGGCGCTTGAAGGCGGGCACGCGCGTCATATCCAGATTGCCGAAGGTAGCACGCCGCTGGTGCCGGAGGGGGTCAATGATCCGCAATGCCGGGTGACACCTGAGCGTCCGTATGCAGTCATTCTTGCGCATGGCACGGATGCCTCACTCTATGGAGATTTTTCCAAATTGGGTGCCGAGATCGCCGCAGACGGTTGGTGTACCTATGGAATCGATTACGGTGCCGGTAAAGACGGGCGTTTCGGGTGGGGCAAAATCCAAGACTCTGTCCAGCAATTCGATCAGTTGATTGAGGCTGCATTGGCAACTTCTGGTGCGGAGAAAGTGCAAATCGTTGGGTTTTCTCAGGGCGCGACGGTTGCCCGTTGGTGGGTCAATAAAGTTGATCAGGGGAAACGTACACACGCATGGATTGGCCTGGCATCACCGACGCGAGGTGGGAACCTTTATGGCGTGGTGCCTTTGGCGCAGCAGGTCCCGGGGTTGGTGGAGCTCGTTGAGAGTACCGGGTTTGTAGCTCCTGCATTGCTGGATCTTATGGCGGGTTCGCCGGTGATGCAGGAGTTGAATGCTGGCGGCGAGACGGTGCCGGGGCCTGCATATGTGACAGTGTCTACTCGAATGGATGAAACGATGCCGGAGTGGGTCAACCAGCCGATCTATGGTGCGCGTACGCGCAATATTGTCCAGCAGGATTTGTGTCCGGAAAACCTTGGCGGGCATATGTATATGACCTATAACCCAACGGTGACTGAACTCGTCCGTTTTCTATTGGTCGATTGGCAAAACGGGGGTAATTGGGGGGAGTTGCCGTGCCACGCCGTTCCATTGGGCGCGTACCTTCCGGAGCTTGTTGTTGCTGATAAGCTGCAGAAACTTCAACCACCGGAACGGCGGCCACAACCTGTGATCTACCGCACATCTCGATGATTTGCGTATACCTGTCGAACCATCGAAACTTGGAAGCGGTCCGAGATGCACTAACCGTGAACAACGCCGATTACAGGGACCTCGAGCGTTCACAGCGGAGATTGGATAGTAAACCATGACGGTTGAAGAACAAGTTTCCAACTATTACAGCATGCTGCTGAAGCGCAATGCAGGCGAGCCAGAATTCCACCAGGCACTCGCTGAGGTGCTGGATTCCCTGAAGATTGTGTTGGAAAAGGATCCACACTACGCGGACTATGGTCTTGTGCAACGGCTGTGCGAACCAGAACGCCAGATTATTTTCCGGGTCCCATGGGTCGACGATAACGGTGTGGTCCAAGTCAACCGTGGTTTCCGCGTACAGTTTAATTCCGCATTGGGGCCGTATAAAGGTGGTCTCCGTTTCCACCCAAGCGTGAACTTGGGCATTATTAAATTCCTCGGTTTTGAACAGATCTTTAAAAACTCGCTTACCGGTCTCCCAATCGGCGGCGGTAAGGGTGGTTCGGACTTTGATCCTAAGGGGCGGTCCGATGCGGAGATTATGCGTTTCTGTCAGTCATTTATGACCGAGCTGCACCGCCATATTGGTGAATACCGCGACGTGCCTGCCGGTGATATCGGCGTTGGCGCTCGTGAAATTGGTTATTTGTTTGGCCAGTATCGTCGCATGGCAAACCAGCATGAATCTGGTGTGCTGACCGGTAAGGGTCTTACCTGGGGTGGTTCGCTGGTTCGAACAGAGGCTACCGGTTATGGCTGTGTATATTTCACTCAGGAAATGATGAGCCACCATGGTGCATCGCTCAGTGGTTCGCAGGTGATCGTGTCTGGTTCCGGCAATGTGGCAATCTATGCGATTGAAAAGGCCCAAGAGCTCGGCGCTACGGTCATTGCGTTCTCTGACTCCTCAGGTTGGGTGCACACCCCGAACGGTGTCGACGTCGCGAAGCTCAAGGAGATCAAGGAGCAGCGCCGTGGTCGCGTCACTGACTATGTAGCAGAGGTTGATGGTGTGACCTATCATGCGGAGGGTTCCATCTGGGATCTGCCATGTGATGTTGCGCTCCCATGCGCCACCCAAAACGAACTTAATGGCGATCATGCTCGCGCTTTGGCTGCAAATGGTTGCCGCTTTGTTGCCGAGGGTGCACATATGCCTTCCACCGCGGAAGCAATCGAGGTTTTCCGTGAGAAGGGAATCCACTTCGCTCCGGGCAAGGCTGCCAATGCTGGTGGTGTGGCAACGTCCGCACTTGAGATGCAGCAGAATGCTTCGCGTGACTCCTGGAGTTTCGAATATACGGACGAGCGCCTGCAGGGCATTATGCACAACATTTTCCAGCGGACAGCTGAGACCGCAGCGCAATATGGTCACGAGGGTGATTACATCATCGGCGCCAACATTGCGGGCTTTAAGAAAGTTGCAGATGCAATGCTTGCACAAGGCGTCATTTAGTCTTAAAGTCCCTCTCGTTAAGTCCCGCGCGAACATTGATCTTCGGTATGTGCGGGACTTTTCCCTGTGCTAAAACAGGTGTACGAATGCGGATTCGGAGGGGAGCTGTGAATGCGTTCCGCATGTTTGGGCGAGTCACCACCCAAACCTATGGTCAGGCCAGTAATCTTGTGAGCTATGTACCGCGTTTTTGAAGCACTTGATGAGCTCGTTCAAACTGTCGACCAGGCGTATGGCGTGCCAATGACTGCAAATTGCATGGTGCCTCGAAATGAGGTGCTGACATTGCTTGATGATTTGCGCAATGCGCTGCCAGTTGAAATCGATGATGCTCAAGACGTGCTGGATAAGGCCGATGCCATAGTCCACGAGGCGGAAGAGCATGCACAGGGCTTAATTGATGACGCGGAAGCTGAGGCGCATAATGTGATAACCCGTGCACGCGAGGATGCCGACCATATGGTGGCCGATGCGGAAAACCGTGCGAATGCGTTGGTGGCGAAGGCGGAAGATGATGCCGATAGGCTCGTCAGTGATGCGCGGCGTACGGCTGATGATACGGTGTCGCGGGCGAAGTCTGAGGCAGATCACTTGATCCAAAAGGGCAATGACGCCTATCAGCGCAGCGTGGATGAGGGTCTTGCGGAGCAGCACCGTTTGGTCAGTGATGCGGAAGTGGTACGGCGAGCAAATGAGGAAGCGCACCGGATTGTCGACGCCGCGCACGGCGAGTCCAACCGTCTCCGTCAGGAATGCGACACCTTTGTGGACGGCAAGCTCGCGGAGTTCGAAGAAATGCTTTCTGCGACCTTGCGTTCGGTCGGCCGGGACCGGTCAGCGTTGCGCCGTGGGGCCGGGGCGTCGGGACGCGAACGTAATCACGAACGTACCCATGATCGCGGTCATGACCGCACACACGAGCGAACGCGCGAACGTGGTGCGGACCGGAAAGACGCACGCGGATACGAAGATTAGTGGGGAGTTTTGGATTCAGCGGGTAGGCTGGTCACGCCATGAATTCTCCATTTGTTTTTGATTGTTCCGCATTATTGCGCGGTTCTGGTATGCCTGAGCACGTCACCAATACTGGCCCTTGCCCTGAGCGCATCGGTTTGCCGATGATCGCTATCGAACCTGGTACTGAAGTTACTGTTGATGCAACTCTGACTTCGCTGGGTTCGGGCATTATGGTGGATGCGCTCGTATCTGCCGAGCTCACGGGCCAATGCTCGCGTTGTTTAACTGAATTACACCCCATTCAAGAATTCCATATTCACGAGGTGTTTTCCGCCTCGGACTCGTTTATTCAAGGTGAGGAATCCGACGAAGATGACGTGCCTGTGATCGTTGATGATCAATTAGATCTTCTGCAATCCGTTGTCGACGTCGCTGGTCTTGAGCTTCCCTTTAACCCCACGTGTGAGGGGGGTTGTGAGGAAGGAGATGTACCTACGCCTGATGGAATTGCGGGCGAGGAAAACGACCTTCCTGACCCTCGCTGGGCAGGTTTGGAGAAGTTCCTGTGACGCGCAATAAAAAACGCCGCGTCACGGGGCAAGAGGCAGTTGATCAAGCATTCGCCGCAGTAGATCACACACCGCTTCTCGACGCCCTGGGCGTGCAGCTGTCCGAGCAGGCGCTGAAGCAGGCACTCACGCACCGCTCCATAGCGAATGAAAACGGAAACCTCCCGCATAATGAGCGTTTAGAATTTTTAGGCGATGCGGTGCTGGGGCTTTCTGTTGCCGGAAGTCTTTTTGAACTGCACCCGGAAAGTCCGGAAAGCGTGATCTCCAAAATGCGGGCAAGTCTGGTGAGTAGGTACGGACTTTCGGATGTTGCCCGGGAAATCAACCTTGGCCAGCATGTGCTGCTGGGTATTGGTGAGGAATCGATGGGTGGGCGTGACCGGGTGTCAATTCTTGCTGACACCATGGAAGCAGTGTTTGGCGCAATATATCTTGAACACGGTTTCCATGTCACCCGCGATGTTATCCTTCGCCTCTACGGTGAAAAACTCATAACGGCTTCCGCGCAAGGCATTAATGCTGATTGGAAAACCTCATTGCAAGAGCGTTTGGCAGAACGCGGGTTGCCAATGGCCGTGTATGAGACGGTATCCAGCGGCCCAGATCACCAGCGTACTTTTACCGCAACCGCCTCCGTGCAAGGACGACTCCTCGGCGAAGGTGAAGGCACAGCGAAGAAACTCGCCGAGCAACAAGCGGCACACCAGGCGTATTTGGCGCTGCAGAACATTGTTGATTGGGAAGTGCCGCCAAAGGATGCCTGAGCTTCCTGAAGTAGAAGTGGTTCGGCGCGGACTCATCGAGCATGTACAAGGGCGCACAATCCTGTCTGCTGAGTCATTCCATCCCCGCGCAGTACGGCACAACCCCAGTTTGTCTGCACTGCATGATGCCCATGTGCAATTTGTGGAGCGCCGTGGCAAGTTCTTGTGGCTGCGGTTGCATACCAACCAGGCATTGTTGGTGCACCTGGGTATGAGTGGGCAGATGCTGATCAAAGATGCGGATACTCCACGGCACAAACATCTTCGTGCCCGTGCCATCTTAGATAGTGGGCAGGAGCTATGGTTTGTGGACCAGCGCACCTTTGGCTACTGGTGGGCAACAGATCTTGCGATGTCCCATGGCAAACTTGTGCCTCAACCAGTGGTGCATATCGCCCCGGATTTAATGGACCCAGATCTTGATATTTTCGCCGTGGCAACAACGATCAAAAGCAAAAAGGTCGAAATAAAACGCCTATTGCTCAACCAAGAAATCATTAGCGGCATTGGGAATATTTACGCCGATGAAATGCTCTGGGCTACAAAGATTCACGGTAGGCAACGTGCAGACCGTCTGCGACTTGATCGCATTGTTGAATTACTCGAGCAAGGACGTTCTGTCATGGAGAAAGCACTTGCACAAGGCGGCACTTCATTCGATGCACTGTACGTGAACGTTAATGGCGAATCCGGATATTTCGATGTTTCGTTAAACGCGTATGGGCAGCACGGAAAACCCTGCCGTCGATGTGGCACTGAGATGGTTCGTGAGGAGTTTGCTAACCGCGGGAGCCACTACTGCCCGCAGTGTCAGCGACGTCACTAAGCAAACATTGTGTGTATTGGCTAACAATATTTGAGCGTTACGCGGTACATTGCTGATTATGCAGAATATTGTTGACAGCCTTGATTGGTTTAATACGCAATACGGCGTAGTGCTCGTAGTTCTCCTGGTGGGCGCGGGCATTTACTTCGGTGTATACACGCTGCTTGTGCAGATCAGATACGTCCCGGATATGTTTAAAGCTGTTGCAGAAAAGCCCTCCGATCTACCTGGTGGGCAAAAAGGCATTTCAGCGTTTAAAGCGTTCACTATTTCCGCCGCATCTCGCGTGGGCACCGGCAACGTTGCTGGTGTGGCCATTGCCATTGCCACAGGCGGCCCGGGAGCAGTGTTTTGGATGTGGTTGCTTGCCATTATTGGTGGCGCAACTTCATTCGTAGAGTCGACGCTCGCTCAGGTGTACAAAGTTCGGGATAAAGACTCATACCGTGGCGGACCCGCATATTACATTTCCAAAGTGTTGGGTTGGAAGAACGTGGGGGTGCTCTTCGCCGTCCTCATTACTGTCACCTACGGATTTGTGTTTAATGCTGTTCAATCGAATTCCATTGCGGAAAGTATTACGCATTCTCTCGGTGGGGACCCGAAATTTACCAAGTACACCGTTGGCATTGTGCTGGCGATTGTCACCGCGCTTGTTGTATTCGGCGGCGTCCAGCGAGTAGGCAACGTCACCCAGGTAGTCGTCCCAGTCATGGCTATCTCCTACATTTTTATCGGCATCGCCGTTGTTGCGCTCAATATCCAAGAAGTGCCCGGTATGTTCGAGGAAATTATCAGCCACGCCTTTGGCTTCAAAGAATTTGCGGGCGCGACGCTTGGCGTTGTGATTATGAAAGGTGTTCAGCGAGGACTGTTCTCCAATGAAGCAGGTATGGGTTCTGTGCCTAATGCGGCTGCAACCGCATCGGTCTCGCACCCAGTAAAACAGGGCCTCATCCAGACCCTTGGCGTGTATTTTGACACGCTCATTGTGTGTACCGTCACTGCGTTTATTATCATGCTGGCCGACCCAAATCTGGATGGCGAACAAGGCGGCATGGCGCTGACGCAAAGCTCACTCGCGGCAAGCGTGGGCGAATGGGGAATTTACTTCCTCACGGTGGTTATTATCTTCCTCGCTTTTTCCTCCGTGATCGGTAACTACTACTACGGCGAAACCAATATCGAATTCCTTACCGATAACCGTCAGTGGGTCACCGGGTACCGCATCCTCGTATCTTTGTGCGTTCTCGGCGGTGCGCTTGGAACAGTGCCATTGGTATGGACACTCGCCGATACATTCGCTAGTTTCATGGCAACCGTAAATATCATTGCGCTTATCCCACTTGGGGGCGTTGCTGTAGCGTTGCTGAAAAATTATGCCCAACAGCGCGCTCAAGGAGTCAACCCTGTGTTCCATCGCGATGACTTGCCAAATGCGAAAGGATGGGAACACATGGGCTGCTGGGATGGCTCCGATCCCATCACACAACGAAACGAGGGCTAAATGACCACAACTCGCCTCACCGCGTGGGTGCATGGAAACGTTCAAGGCGTTGGCTTCCGCTGGTGGACACGGAGCCAGGCGCAGGAACTTGGGCTTGCAGGCAGCGCCAAAAACCTTATCGACGGCCGCGTCTGCGTCGTTGTTGAAGGGCCCAAGGCGCGCATTGAAACACTGCTCCACAGACTCTGGGGAGCAGAACAAGGGACCTATCAGCGGCCTGGCCAGGTTTCCACCATCATCGAACAGTGGGGCGAGCCTAAGGGAGTACGTGGTTTTACCGTCGGATGAGTGACAACACTTCGATGAACAAGGGTTGAGCTCATCAGCACGATTTCTGCGTTAAAATGCCTGGGTGTATTTGAGATCGCTGACGCTAAAAGGCTTTAAGTCTTTTGCGTCTGCGACGACCCTGAAATTTGAGCCAGGAATATGCGCCGTTGTAGGGCCAAACGGTTCCGGAAAATCAAATGTCGTCGATGCATTGGCGTGGGTCATGGGGGAACAAGGTGCGAAAACGCTCCGTGGTGGCAAAATGGAAGACGTTATTTTCGCTGGCGCCGGAGCACGCAAACCACTGGGGCGGGCTGAAGTCACATTAACAATTGACAATTCTGACGGTGCATTACCAATTGAATACACCGAAGTGTCAGTGACCCGACGGATGTTTCGCGATGGTGCGAGCGAATACGAAATTAATGGCTCGCGTGCCCGCCTGATGGATATTCAAGAACTGCTGAGCGATTCTGGTATTGGCAGGGAAATGCACGTCATTGTTGGGCAAGGTCGGTTAGCCGAGATCCTCGAATCGCGACCTGAGGAACGCCGTGCCTTTATTGAAGAAGCGGCAGGGGTGCTGAAGCACCGCCGCAGGAAAGAGAAAGCACAACGCAAACTCACCGGAATGCAGGCAAACCTAGACCGACTCACCGATCTTACGGAGGAATTGCAACGCCAACTCAAACCACTTGCACGTCAGGCAGCTGCGGCTCAGCGGGCAGCAACAGTCCAGGCGGAATTACGAGATGCCCGGCTGAAACTAGCAGGCGCACAATTGGTCACGTTGGCAACTCAGCGAGATGATGCGTATCAATCCGCTGAAACACTCTCGGCGCACGTGCGAGAAATTGAAGCCGCATTGCAGCAGCGGAATCGTGCGCAGCAAGAAGCAGAAGAACAACTTTCTCAGATCATTCCAAAGGCGGAACGAGCGCAAGAGCTATGGTTCGAACTATCGGCGCTTGCCGAACGCGTATCCTCCACGGAGCGAATCGCACAGGATCGCGCACGGAACTTCACTGAGGTGCCGTATTCCGGGCAGAACCCGGAAGAACTTGAGCAGCGAGCAGCGCAGGCGGATATTGAGCAAGCTGCGTTGGACGCTGCGGTTGAATCAGCTCGCGAGCAATTGCAAGAAATACGCGAAAAAGTAGTCGAATGTGAGGACGCATCTAGGGAAGCGGACCGGGAACACATGGCACAAGTGCGTGCGCTGGCAGACCGGCGAGAAGGTGTAGTGCGGCTGCTAGCAGCAGAAGAATCGCAAGCATCACAGGTCGCGGCCGCCGAGGTTGATATCGAACGACAGTCTGAATTGCTGGAAGAAACACTGTCTCGCACTATCGTGGCGAAACAAGAAGCCGAACATGTCCAGCACCAGCTTGCGCAGCTAGGTAAAGAACGTGCTGGTATCGAGCATAAAGCTGATGCTGCTCGGAACGAGTCGAGCCAGGCTGAGGCCCGTTTGAATGAGCTTAATAATGTTCGGCTTGAGTTGGAAAAATCTATTTCGCGCATAGATTCCCGTATCGAAACACTACGTGAATCATTGCCCGCAGTGAACAATGATTCGATATTTGATGATGTAACCCCACTGGTGAATCTCATACATACCGAGGACCAGTATGTTGCGGCACTGGCTGCGGCGTTGGGGGCGCATGCACGTGCTTTGGTAGCCGATGAGTTCGACGCTGAAAGTGTTTCGGGTGCGGATATCGCACGCACGGTAGTGATGACGTCATCACAACAACCAACGTGGCGCTTAGACGTGCAGCTGCCCCCAGGTACGCACTGGCTGTTGGACGTATTGGAGCTTCAAGACGAAGTTGTTGGACCGATCACACGTTTGCTTGTTGACGTCGTGCTCGTATCTTCGATCACGCAAGCACAGGAAATCATCGAAACAGATCCTCGGCTGCGAGCAGTAACGCACAATGGTGAATTGTGCGGTGAAGGCTGGGTGGAATTTGGAACCGGTAGCACAACGCCAGTGGAAGTCACCGCTGAAATTGCATCAGATACAGAAATACTTGAGGGCCTCCGTGCCGAATTGGCGGACATTTCCGGAACACTCACTGGAGCGCGTAGTAGTGCAGAAGAAGCCAGAATGGCAGTTGCAACCGCCCAAACTGCGCTCCGTGAACATGACACAAAAACGAAAGCACTCCAGCGCGAACATCAACGATTAGCCAACCACACGGAATCTGCACAGCAGGAGCATGATCGGGCTGCCAATCGATTGACGCAAACGAGTGTTCGTCTGAAAGAATTGCACCAACAGCTTGCGGAAACCCGTGATCGGTTAGCGCGGGTAGAACATGATGACGAGCAAGAACCATCTACGGAAGCCCGAGACAAAGCTGCGTTTGAACTTTCGAAAATAAAAGCTCTTGAAATCGAAGCCCGTCTGGCATTGCGAACAGCAGAAGAACGCGCAGGTGTCACTCGCGGAAAAGCTGATAATTTACGCCGTCAAGCAGAACAAGAGCGGCACAATCAAGCCAAACACGAAGAAAACATGGCACGTCTTCGTGCGGATGCTGACCTTGCGGCGACTGTTGCCCAGTGTTCTCAAAAGATTCATCAACGAGTTTCCGCAGCGATCGACGAAGCCGCAGCTCGCCGCGATACGTGCGTGGCACGGCGTCGAGAAGCGCAAGAACGGTTTGAACAAGAAAAAGCGAGCGTCAACGAGTTGCGCGTGGAGCTTGCACGTGTGACTGACAAAGCACACGCAACTGATATTGCGCGGCATCAAGCGCAGGTTCGTTTCGAGGAGGCGGAAACGAAGCTGAGTGAGCAACTTGGATTGCCAGCGGATGTTATTCGTAACGATTATGCCCCCGATGAAACATTTGATCGTTCGAAGGAAACGGCGAGACTTAAGCAGGCTGAAAAGGATTTGGCTTCGTTGGGGAAAGTGAATCCGTTGGCGTTAGAAGAATTCAAAGCAATGGAAGAGCGGTACGAATATCTTGCTGGCCAATTGAACGATGTGGAACAAGCGCGTCGTGATCTGACTGATGTTATTGAAGAAGTGGAGGCGAAGATTTTGCAGCTGTTCACCGAGGCTTGGCGGGACGTCGAAATGCAATTCCCTGATGTATTCGGAACTTTGTTCCCAGGTGGTGAAGGGCGCTTGGTACTGACGGAACCTGACGATATGCTCACCACAGGAATCGAAGTGGAAGCCCGGCCGCCAGGCAAAAAAGTGAAACGTCTATCGCTGTTGTCCGGAGGCGAAAAATCCCTTACTGCGCTGGCATTATTGGTAGCCATATTTAAAGCGCGGCCGAGCCCGTTTTACGTTATGGACGAAGTGGAAGCCGCGCTTGATGATGTGAATCTGCGACGTCTTATAGCGCTGTTTCGAGAGTTGCGAAATGATTCGCAACTCATTTTGATCACCCATCAAAAGCCAACGATGGAAGTGGCAAATGTGTTATATGGTATGACCATGCAGGGCGATGGAATCACCAAGGTGATCAGTCAGCGCATGAGCCCTGGCTAGCGCATCAACGGCCTATGCCGGAATAAGCCCAGCCTGCGTTACGCCACTTTTCGGGGTTGAGTGCATTGCGGCCATCAATAATCACTGGGCGGTCCACGAGCTGAGTGGTTGCCACGGGGTCGAGTGCTGCAAACTCATCCCACTCGGTGAGCAGCAATACCAATTCTGCACCTTGCAATGCTGCCTCAATATTCGAAGAAGTGTGCAATTCAGGATAGGCACGCTCCACAGAATGCAATGCTTTTGGATCGCAAACAGTAACGAATGCGCCGAGGTTGTGAAGGCGTTGTGCGATTTCAAGCGCAGGTGAGTCGCGGATATCGTCACTATTTGGTTTAAACGCTGCGCCCAGCACTGTGATCTTGGTGCCAGCAACATCGCCATCGAACGTGCGTTTAGCTTCTGAGACAACACGATCGCGGCGCCGCTGGTTGATCGAATCAATTTCTTTGAGGAAAGATGCGGCCTCATGGACACCGAGTTCTTCAGCGCGAGCGACGAATGCGCGAATATCTTTAGGCAAGCAACCACCGCCGAATCCGACACCTGCGCGCAGGAAGCGATGACCAATCCGGGCGTCATAGCCGAGTGCATCAGCAAGCCGAGTGACGTCACCGCCAGTCGCCTCACACAGCTCCGCCATAGCGTTGATAAAACTGATTTTCGAAGCTAGGAAGGAATTGGCTGCAACCTTGACCAACTCAGAGGTTGGGAAATTGGTGACAATCTTGGGTATGCCTTCCGCCAAAATATCTTGATAGACAGCGTCCAGCATTGCCTCGCCATGGGATGCGAATTTCGGATTATTGGAAAGACCATACACAATCCGGTCTGGATGGAGCGTGTCCTTCACTGCGAACCCCTCGCGCAAAAACTCAGGATTCCACACGAGCGTGATTCCGCGTTCTTCAAATTGCTTCGCAATCGATTCAGCTGTGCCAACGGGTACGGTTGATTTTCCGACGACTACAGCATTGGTTTCTGTGGGCAATGCATCCAAGATGCTGTCAACCGCACTTTGAAGATACGAAAGATTCGCTGCGTTGCTGCCTTCTGATTGTGGCGTGCCTACCGCAATGAAAATCACGTCACTTGTTGCCAGATCGTTGGGGGCCGGTGCGACCACAAACCGAAGCTTTTTATTTCGTACCGCTGGCAGCAAAATCTCCTCAAACTCCGGCTCATAGAACGGAGATTTACCTTCGGAGAGGACAGCAATTTTGTGCGGATCAGTGTCTATTCCGACAACGGAATGACCGAGGCTTGCCATACATGCGGCGTGAACTGCGCCAAGATAGCCGCAGCCAATAACAGCGATTTTCATGGGTAAATTCCTTTCATGAGGAGGAGAAACAATGATCAATCCAACGATCGAGCCAAGGTGCCGACGAAGGGCGGAATGCGTACACAAAGGCCAATCTCAGAGTTGAAGAACGAAGGTATGCTGCCAACCGTTCGAGTGGAACTCCTAGGGTTTCTGATAGAGCATTGACAACATTGGCAACAGCATCGGAGGTCTCCTGCGAGAACTTGCCTTGAACAAGTCTCAATTCTGCGTGTGCCAGAAGATTCCCTAGGTCTAATGCGGATTCAGCCCGAACAGCAGTATCGGTGTCGAGGAGGCTTAATTGCTGGGCGTCCCAGAGGAGTTGTTTGTCGTGAAGATCACGATGGGACAGTACAAGGTCAGAGGATTCAGCAAGTAGCTCGCGGCAAGTATCTTCGACCGCCTGAGTAAAACGATGCGTATTGGGAAGTGCCTGGAAGTCAGTGACTTTTTTGAGCCAGCCAGTGAGTACTCCTGCCTCCTCGCGTGCGGAGTGTACTGCAAAGTTCACTGGCTGGGATATGAATTCAGGCCACAGTGTTTCGAGTTGCTTCCACGCTGCGATGCCGTCGTTATTTAGTTCGTGGAGTGTAGTCCCGGCGAGTTTTGAATACTCGAGTGATGATTGAGTTGTTGAGAGAACCTTTGGTATTTGGAGCCCGACCGAGTTGCCAACATGATGAATTGATTCGGCCACACGGGCGATTGCAGGTGCACGATTGGCGCGAAGATACTTGCACACTGATTGTTCTCCGATAACAACTGCGCGGCGTTGATATCGATGCACAACAAGCGTTCCATTATTCCCGAGAGTTAGTTCGGGAAGCTTCGCGTCATGAGCATATTGTTCGTAATAGATTTCACTATGAACACTGATTTGCCCAGCACGAAGTTTTCCTTCGTGGTCAAATTGTTCAAACGTAATTGCGCCGTCTCGTGCTGGCCATGCGCGCCGAACATTCGGTAATTTTCGAAGAGTGGCTATAGCCGACATCACATCACCTCTTCCAAACTGCTGAGTACATTCACGGTTTTTCTACGCCAGTGTAAGTCGCCCGAACGAAGAGGTTCGGCAACCCGAAGCATTTGCGCTTGTATTTGCGAAATGGCGAGTGTTTCCGATGGCGGGAGTGAGCCGAGTACAGTCGCATAACCCTCAAGAAAAGCATCTTTTTCAGAGGGTTCGATAACGCTCAGGTATGACCCAAGATCCCGAGAAGGATCGTCGAAACAAATGCGGTCGAAGTCAGTGAGCCAGACGTGCCCATCATGCAGCGATATCAAATACTGGTCGGGGGATGCATCACCATGTGAAAGCACAACATCATGACGAGGTAGCTCGGGAATTTCCCTTGCTAACCGTCTGATACGCTGCGAAATTTCCGAGTCTAGGCAGGTGAAAATATTCGCATGGGCTTCCATTGATTGATGAAAATTAATGGTCCGCTCGTGAAGTATTGGGCGCAAAGTATCCGGTACTTTGTTGGTTGATTTGTGTAATTCTCCCAAAATTCTGCCGGCGGTTTCGGTTGCTGTTAATGACGATATTTGGCTGAGATCCGCGTCGCCTACTCGCTGGACGATCGAGGTATGTGGATTAGAGCCATCATCAAATCGGCGCGGGGTGGGAATTACGGATTCCAGAAAGTCATCTATAACTTTTCCGTGGCTGGAAGGCTTTACTGTAACGCGAATTATTTTACCGTTGTTTTTTGCGACAATTCGCCGGCTCGGATTGTATCGAAGAATATTGCTCCAGCCGGGAAGTTGAAATCCAAGAAACTCCGGTTCGAGGTATTTATTGAGCTTCGGGTCAGCATAGATGCTGCCAAATTGAAATACCAGATCACCAGGGATTGTTGTTGTTGCTACTACGTGTCCACGTTTCGCAGCCCACTGTTCAGTAATTTGGGCTTTATTGTGACTTTGCGGCCATAAAAGCCGAACCCAGTGTTCAATCTGGCCATTGCTGGTATTTGTCAATGACGCCAGAATTGATGTCTCCGGTTTAATACGAATTTTCGACGCCGCGGCAGGAAAACCCACCATGTCGCTCAGCCACCGCTGATCAAGCAGGTGTTCTAAACCCTCGAGTGTGGTGGCCGTCATGACTGATCACCAACCCGTATATCGGCAATAGCCTGCTCGCCAGCAGCGAGCCAATCGCGGAATTCTTCGCTGGTTTCTTGCAATTCTTGTGGAGATCCGTCGAGCATTACGCGGCCATCTTGTACCCAAACAACTCGGTCTGCGCGTAACGCGACTTCAGGGTCGTGTGTTACCGCCAAAGTTGTATGTCCTTCCACGAGTTCATGGATGGCTTCCATGACAATGGTGGCTGATTCCGGATCAAGCCCAGTAGTTGGTTCGTCTAGGACAACTACTGGCGCATTGCGCAGCAAGGCTCGGGCGATGGCGATTCGCTGACGCTGACCGCCAGACAACGTTCCGCCGCGTTCGCCGACGGTGGTGTCGTAGCCGTCAGGGAATTCCATGATGAAATCGTGGGCACGTGCCGCTTTAGCAGCCTTGATGATTTCGTCATCGGAGGCGGTTGCGCGTCCGAAGCGAATGTTCTCACGAATGGTCCCGGTAAACAGAATCGCTTCTTGGTGCAAGATCGACACAAGTTCACGCAGGTAGACGAGGTCGATTTCCTTAATCGGTTGGTCGTCAAGGGTGATTTTGCCACTGGCGGGGTCGATGGAACGTACGAGAAGGTTTACCAAGGTGGACTTACCGGCACCCGATGGTCCGACAATGGCCACCATTTCGCCAGGTTTGATGGAAAGGTTGAAGTTTTGAAGAACGGGGGAGTTGTCGTATTCCGTGTGCACGCCTTCAAATTCGATCTTGCCCTGAATGTCGTAGGGGACTACTGGGTCTACGGGTGTACGGATTTCTGAAGTGATCTCCATGAGGTCGGCAACACGTTCGCCTGATGCGGTGGCACGGGCAATGCGTCCGGTATATTTCGCCATGTCGCGCAAGGGCTTCATGGTGGTGCGCAAATAGGTTGTAAAGAGTACGAGGTCACCGAGTGTCATCGCACCCTCGAGCACGCGGAATGAGCCACCGAGGAGGACTAACGCGGTTGCTAAACCGACGATTGCGTCGGTGGTGCGTTCAAGCTTTGCTGCGAGGCGTCGAGAGCTAACTCCCGCGGAGAGCGATGAATTATTTGCTTTGACGAACCGCTTGCTAATGATCGATTCAAGAACATATGTCTGAACGATATTGATTGCGGAGAGTGACTCTTGCGTGGTGTTCGCAAGTTGTCCTTCTGCCTTACGAGTTTTACGAGACGCTTGTGCGATTCGTTTTGATGTACCACGGGAGGTGAAATAGAACAGCAACAACGCGCCCAAGACCACTACGGAGAGCACTGGGTCGAGCACAAACATCACAATGAGCATTACTAAGAACGTGATGATGTTGGCAAGGAGCGGCAGGCCAGCGGTAACTGCAACTTCTTGCATGCGGTTGACGTCGGCAACAATTCGTTGCACGGTGTCTGCGCTGCGGTTTCGTGCGTGGAACTGTTGGGGTAGGCGCTGCACATGTTTGAATACTTGAATGCGCAGCGTGGTGGATGCGCGGGATCCGACGAGCGTGAACGCTACTGTGGCGCAGTAGTTAGCAAAGGCGCGTAGCCCTACAATGGCGAGTAAGGCAAGTGCGCAAATGAGTAGGAGTCGGGGGGTGGCGGCCCAGCCATCAGTGTCGGCACCGATGGAGACAGCGAGCGCGTCGATCACTATCTTGAGCGGCCATGGCTCAAGGACGCGAAAGCAAACTTCAAAGAGTAGCGCGAGGGTTCCGCCTGCGATGAGGTTGCGTTCGGGTTTAATGTGTGGGGTAACGAGTTGCAGCGTACGTTGCAATGGTTTACTAGCCATTAACGATCCTCCATTTGTGCGGTCCGGAGGATTTTATCCACTACGCTTGTCCAGCTGTGATGCTTTTCAGCGAGATCACGTGCTTCTTTGCCGAGAATTTTACGTCTCTTAGGATCCCGTACTAACCCATCGATAGCGGATGAAATCGCACTCGGATTCGAAGGTGGAATGAGCTCGCCAGAAGTGCCAAGTATGTTCGGTATCTGTCCAACTTGGGACGCAACGATTGGCAATCCAGCAGCCATATACTCGTAGATTTTTAACGGCGAAAAGTACTGGTCGTTTGAGTTTTCGGTTTTCGGATAGGGCGCAACTGCAATCGCTGTCCCAGCCAGGTGAAGGGGAATTTCGGAAGGATCGACCGCTCCACGGAAATCGACGTCGATATTGAGCTGCTGTGCTTGCTTGGTGAGCGCTTCTCGCTCTGGGCCGTCACCGATAATGCGGAGTTTCCAGTCAGTTTCGGCTTGAGCGGCTGCAAGGAGTAAGTCGGGAACTCCGTGCCAGGGTTTGAGGGTGCCAACAAACACGACGATCGGAACACTGTCGATCTCCTCGGCGTGTGGTTGAATGCGCTGGATATTCACGCCGTTTGGAATGGTGTGGACGCTACCACCGGTCGTGTTCGCGGTGACCCAATGCCGTACAGGATCCGAAACGCAGATTGTTGCTGTTGCGGCTTCCACCTGTACTTGTAAGGCATCTGCGGCAGTTGCACCATCAACGAGGATTCGGTGGTTTCGTTGTTCGTCGATGAGTGGCGAATTGACCTCAAGGATGCTGGGTAGACCTACCAGTGCAATGACCTTGCTAAACAAGGAGTAGCGCTCGTATACAAGATCTGCGTTGAATTCCTTGATCTTCGCCGCAACGGTTTCCGAGAGGGCTATTTGGGCCTGCTCTCGTTCTGCAGGATCCTTGGTCGCGATAGGAAATTCGTGGACTTTCAGCTCCTGCAGGTCTTGGGGGACAGTGTTTCCGCGGCGAATAGCGAATACTTCAACATGGTGTCCACGCTGCAAAAATTCTCGAATAACTTCTTGAATGTGGACCGAAGCTCCCTTGGTGCCAAACACAGGGATGCCAGGGTCAAGACATACGTAAGCGATTCGCATTATGGGTTCCTATCCGCTTTGCCAACTCGATAGTTGTGCCGCTTGTTGCCTGCTGTCGAAATGGTCTTCAATCAAGGTGCGTGCGTTTCGTGTCAGGGCGCCAATGTCTGTTTTTCCGTCAATAAGACGTTGGAGTGCGTCAACAAGTCCGTCCGTGTCACCTGGTTCCAGCAGCACTCCAGTTTCGTTATCGCGGATCACTTCAGGTAGGCCAGTCACCGCCGTTGCAATCACCGGGATGCCGCTGGCCATGGCTTCGAGCACAACGGTGGGGAGTCCATCGATATTGCCGTCAGTTGCTGGCACACATGGCGCTACAAACACATGCGAATTGTGGATCAAATCCCGAACTTCAGCTTGGTTAATTGGGCCGATGAGCCGTGCGTGATCTTCCAGATTGAGGCTGGTAATTTTATGCTGTAATTCCGCAGCTAATTCGCCTGCGCCACCGATTGTTAGTTCGATATTTTGTCCAGCATCGCGGAGCTTTGCCACGGCGTCGATAAGGTGAGTGAACCCCTTTTTGGGAACTAACCGCCCAATAGCCAAAATCTTCAAGGTGTCAGTGATCGGAAGCGGGGCGCTAAATGGGAACCGTTCGAGCTCCAACGCGTTGTAACACAGTGCGATGTTCGCGTTCGTGCCGTGGAGTACCTTTTCCAAATACTCTTTGTTGTATTGGCTGACCGCAATAACTCGCTCTGCCTCTGAGCAGACGAGTTTCAACCACTTTGGGTTGACGCTTTTATGGAAGATGTCTTTGGCGTGCGTGGTGATGGTGTATGGGATGCCGGTGATTTTCGAGGCAATCCATGCCATTCGACCTGACAGTGACGCAAAGTGTGCGTGCATGTGCGAAATTCCGTCGTCATAGGCCATACGTGCGAGGGTGAGACCCTGTGACACTTCATCGAATGGTAGTTCTGCAAGCTGTGGAAGTGTGTTGAGGAAGTTGTTACCCAAATGTGGATGGTGCAACGCGCTTGCCATTTCTTCCCAGAATCCAGTGCCAAGGTTCGGTCGACGTACCCAGTGGACGTTTGCCTTGATTCGTGCGATCTCGGGGTGGAATCGTGCGTCGGTGGTTGGGCGTAGCGCATAGATATCCAATTGATCACCGAGGGCTTCACGCGCCAAGATTTCTGTAACGATAAACGTCTCGGAAAAGCGAGGATAGACCTTGAGCACATAACCTATGCGCGTCATGGCGTTGATCCTTTCAAAATTGATTTCTCTACAAGGTCGGCGGCGTAGAATGCGGCATGTTTTAATCCGTCTCTGCGTAGATGTGACCGATCTGTGGTGTGCTGCATGACCTGAGTGACCCACGAGGAAAAGAAGTCTGGGGAGACATCCCGAAGATGCACGTAATCAAGTGCATTAACACGCTGCAGGGACTGTGCGCGGATGAGTTGCTCAAGCCGTGGTTGTTCGCGTGGGATGAGCAGACCAGGCGTATTCGTGCACAAGATTTCACACACTGTGTTGTAGCCACCCATGGCGATCACGGCGGACGCCCGCTCAATCTGGGTGCTTAACCCGGGCCATGAATGGTGGACTTGAGTACGTGGACCTGCAAGTTCCTGGATTTCCGCGAGTTCACCGGCACTAAGCTGCGGTCCCGTCACGACGATATGAGTGTGATCTTCTGGCACTTCGAGTTGCACTGCGGCTTGTAAAAGCTGGAAGCCATCTGATCCGCCGCCAGCAGTTGTCAGGATGAAAGGTTCTGGTGCGAGTTGCATGTCATGGTCAGCGAGTCTGCGGCCATTAGCCAAGTATCCAGTGAAGCGTATTCTGTCGTGGAAAAACTCGGGGATTTCGCCAGTGAGTGTTGGGTCATGGACAGCTTCGTCGCCATAGACCCAGACTTCATCGACAATATTCCGGAGCTGTTCAGGATTTCCTAGCTGCTCCCATTCATGTTTGGCGGCAGCAGGTTCATCCAAAATCTCACGTAAACCGAGCACGATTTTCGTCTCGGGGAGTGTTTCCCGAAGCTGCTGGAGGGGACTGAAAAGTTCCTTCCACACACCGTATATATGGCGATCAATAATCACCAGATCAGGTGCGAACGATATCAGCGTCGAGCGCAGCAGATTCGAACGCAACCGAATAAGATGTTCGGTTGACCCACCAAGACTACGAGGTTGGTAACCCTGCTTTCCTTTGGAAATGCCGGGTATCGTTACCCAGTCGAAGCCTTCTGGGAGGGGGAATACCCTTGCCGGTGCAAGCCCTGATACCAGTAAACCGGAGGTATCGCAGCCGAGCCTGGTGGGGATTTCCTTTGCGATGTGGTGTGCGATTGTAAGGTTTCGGCGGACGTGGCCGAGTCCTTGGGAATCGTGGCTGTAAAGCAGAGTGCGAACTGTTGGTTCGTTCATGGTCGTACCTTTGAATCCTTTTGCAAGGTGGGGATATTAGTGATTTTTTAGTCAATTTAAGCTCAAGGATGTGGTGGACGGATCGTTTCAGTTCGTATCACCTGCACTCAGTAAATTACACTTTTAGTTTTTAGTTAATAGGGGGACACTGTGCCTTGTGGATGTTCTCCATTCCGGGTCTTTGCGAGGATATAGTTATTCTTGACTGCATCTTAGCATTAACTTCGTGCTGCAGCTCTTGGGTTTTGAAAACTGAAAAAATTTTAATCAAGTTTATATCTTATTAGGTTTTGTAAGCGTTTATTTTGGGATTTCTGCCACTTCGTAGCCATGCAGGAGAAGTTGTGTATAGGTTTTGTTATTGGGTGGCGCCGTTGGGATATTTTTATCAAATTTCGGTTGACTTGTTGTTGTTATTGTTAAGTTTTTGACAGCAATGAGCAATGATACTGCTTCATTTTTCGTATAATTCGAGCTTTAAACTTACCGTTTCAACCTCGTTGCTTTTTCCGAACAAAAAGTACACATTTTAGTTTATGCTCATGTTTTGGACTTGTTCTGTTATCTAATTTTCGAGAATGAGTCCAAGGTTCGGCGATGCGTAGCAAAGCATTGACTTTATATAGTTTTGTTAACAATTAATTCAATAGGTTGACCTTGTTGAGTAAATAAAGCACGTTGTCTTCCTTGATGTGCTGTTAGAAGCTGTGAGCGATGGGGCTATGCTTGATGTTTAACATCAAAGAACCAAGGGGATTGACAGACACATGAGCGGTATCGCCGATTTGACGGATTCTTTACTTGGCTGGGCTTCCCAGACCGAACTCACCCTCAATCAGCGGTTAGCGGATGTTCCATTATTTGTTCAAGTCGGACTCGCAGGCGATGAGTTGGAACGAATTGACCGTTTTTATGGGACGTTTTTGTCGCGGCAGCTCGCCGCGGGGGCTGACCTGAGTGCGTTGTTGCGGGATACTCCGGCGTTGGCGGTGGCAACACTCGTGTCGCGGGCAGCCCGAATGGTTGATCCAACAAATTTCTACGTGGAATACACCTGTGGTTTGGGGTTGCAGCCCTCCGCCGAATGGGTTGATGTATTGCAAGATTCCACGCTTGATTTGTTGCAAACGTTAGGACTGAGTGTTCCAGAGGGGGTGGATACGGTCACGGCGTTGGCGTTGCACGCAGGAATTACCGCCTCGGAGGTTGCGGGATTATTGGAGGTGCTTGATGGGTTGGAGCCAGACGCAACCGCCGATGAACTACTGTCAGCACTTTCGGATGGTTCATACAGCCAATTCCAAACAATCGACGAAGAAACTGGGCAGGCCGCGCTGAGTCTCAATACCACCGTGGCGTGTGCGACGTGTGCTCCCGAGTTGATGCGTCCAGTGCTGGAGGGGGTGATTGAACTTCGCCAGGAAACGATTCGTAATCCGCAACATTGGGAAGACCATGATGGCGTCCAATTGCCCGAGCTTGTTTATGAGGCGGTGGCGTCGGAGTTGCGTGAGCGTCCTGCGGGAACACTAAATCGTGCGGAGGCAGTCGGTGTTGCCACCCGCGAAGCGCGTCCGCGTATTGTGCTGGATGTTTCGCGGAACAAAGTGTGTTTGCGGTTGCCGGAACAATTGTTGAAGCCTGACGAGGATGAGGTGCAGTGGCGGGTCACCTTGGATGGCACAACAAAGGTGTATCGCACAGGCCGCACGTGGGGTGAGGCGTATCCGTTTACTGAAGTGTTAGATCTTACGATCGATCATCAGGTGCGGGAATTGACTGTTACGGACGTGACAAACGGTGCCACCTGGGTGCTACCGGTCGTCGATAGCAATGATCCAGTCCTGGTGTTTAGCCCGAAGGGTGCAAACCTTACCGCGAAAGCATCGCTGCATTATTCCGAATTGTTTGTTGTGTGCCCCGAGGATGCGACCCTGGTTGATGTGGTCACAGGGGCGGAAGTGCCGGTCACAGAGACGCTCACGGTGGAGGGATGGACGTCGTGGTCCTGCCGGCGTATCGACGCCCATAGCGTTGCGTCGTTGCAGGCAGTGCGGCCCGACCAATCACCCTCGGCGATGCACCAAGTGCGATGCGTGGACCCACGAAAACGCGTGATGTTCCGCGACCCTGAACCCGCAATTCCGTATGTATATTCGCACGGTGGGTTGCCAATTCATGCGCGCTCATTGGTGGCGGAATTTCCTCCCACGGTCTCGGGGCTTCCGGAGACCTGGTATCTATCGATTTCGTCCTATGCTGGCACGGGCAATGCTGGCGAGGAGGTTGCGCCTGCGGAACCCTTGGAGATTCCTGCTGACGGTGGTTTGTTCGATATTTTCGACCCCGAAGCATACGATGCCCCGTGGGTGGGGGAGTACCTGGTCCGGTTGCGGGGGCCACGAAACGAATCATTCCGCCACGAATATGCCATCGTTGAGGGAATGTTGACCGCCACCGAGTATTCGGGTTTGTGCAGGTCATTCCGTATCCCTGCGCAAGGTGGACTCAGCGAAGCGGCGTTGCTGGTGAAGTCCGGCGACAAACCATTTCACGTAACGCCTGGTGAAGTGGTCGTTTCCGCTGCAGAGCCGAGTGTTGATTTTACGGTGACCACAGACGAAGGCGACCAAATGCCCGTTCGTTTTATGCCGCCACGGCTGCATTTCGAGGTGCCATTAATTTCCATGCCGCCGATGTGGCGCACAACCCGACTTGTGGTTGGGCCACGACAGTTCGATCCGGCAGGAACGTTGCGTATCCGTGTTCCTGGGGAATTGGGCGACCCGAAGATCACTGTGCGAAACCACCACGGTGCACCGTTGCGTACAGTCAAGCTTTCGCGTGACGACGCTCGCACGTACTCAACGCCGATGGCACCGCTAGCGGCATCTACGCAAGTGATGACCAACGGTCGGATGGAATTCGAGTGGACCGATAAGCGTAGTGATAAGCGCGTCTCGGTGAACCTGGCCGTGGTGGACACTGTTCCACATGCGGCTGGCTGCGTGATTGAAGATGGTCACTTGGTATTTTCTGAATTCGCCAGTGACCGGAACCTCGCCGCATGGGTGTGGCCGGCAACGGCTCCCTGGGCGTCGGCACGTACCCTGCAGGTCACGGAGCGCACCGAGCTTCCGGCGGCGCTGGTTGATGCAGGAACGTTAAAGGTGCAGTTGCATTCGGCGGACCCATTGACTGCGTTGCGTGCGCCAATTGCGCCGGGCAATAGTGCGTTTACTGTCGAACAAGACGGCTATTACCGGCAGCAGCCGCAAGCGTTGATGCAATTGTCGGCATTCTTATCCGGTGCCGTCGAGGAGGTGCCAGATGATACATCGGTGATGCCAGTGCTGTGGGATTACCTTGATGGTTGGGGCAGTTTTGGGCCTGATCGTGCGGTGGTCACGGCATTATCTGCAAACCCAAATGCCGCCTTGAAAGGACTTTCGGCTTCGCTGGTTCCGGCGGAAAAACAGCCTGGTCGAGTGATTGCATCCGGACTGGTCCATGGCGCATTTGGCGGCAGTGAAACCGCGACTGAAATCCATCGAACGGCATGGATTGGAACACTTGAACTATTGGCGCAGTTGCCAGCTCGGGTTGCTCAAGTAGAGCAAGGTGAGCCGCGGACGCAATTGCGCGAATTGCTGCAATCGTTGGAGGAAGTTGCGGGTAAGCGCATAGTTGAAGCACTCGCTACGGGCCGCGATACCACGCTTGATACCGCGTGCATTGATAAATCAACAGTGCAAATCGCACAAATGAACGAGGCTCAACAGCAGGCTTTATTGGCGATGTTCTTTTCGCAGGCCGAGATCGTGCCCGGGCCGATTATGGAAGATTCTGCACGATTGCTGGCAGTGTTTGAGACCTTTAAACATCGCAATGAACTCACAGCATTGCTCAGCGATCAGGGGTTGATTAAGCCTGCAGTCTCGTTGTTACGGGCGTTACGAGGTGCGAATAGGCAAATTTATAGTTCGGCGCGTATTCGTTTTGACAAACTCGATGGCGTAGACACTAATGATCGTGCAAATATGTGGGCGCTGGCACCAGTTATTTCGCTTGTATTTGCGTTGTCGGCGCGTATGCATGCGCACGGCTTGATGGGGAAGTCCAAGTTACTGGTGGAGGCTTCACAAGGGTGGAGTCAGCTCGCCGATATAGTTCCTGACCTGGTGACCGGCGATATCATCGCTGCTGAGGCGATGGTTTTGGCGGTGAAATACCCTGGTCTTGCACATTAACTATTGATTGTTTGAACGGCTAATACTGTGCGAAATTGTGCACATTATTAGTCATGTCAATCAATATGGAATTGGTGCAAATAAAAGCGCTTGTGATCTAATCTTCACCTTTTTTGATGTAAGCATGTTCGGCCCTTTTTGCGGGGCCGAACATTAGTTTTGGTTCGCGGTGCTCATTATGGGACCTGTTCGAATGTGTACCACCTGAACAGGGGAGATATTATTTTCAATAACCGCCTATAATGAATCTTCTCAGCTACATGTGCGAGTTTTCCTCCGTGAATGACGCAACATGAATATTGGCAGTGCACTAAAAAATGATGCACAAAACGTGAGGATTGTCGCCGAACCTGCAAGTATGGAAGCTATGAACACGACTTATCTGATTATCGTTGCTGCGATCGTCATCGTTATTTTGGTGGTGGCGCTCGTAGTTCTGCTTGGTTTGTTGAGGCAGAAATCCAAGACTGTGTCCTTTACTAAAGAGGAAAGTCCGAAGGAACTTACCCAACAGGAGAAGTCTGGCAACTACCAAGCCACAGGTGGTTTTAATTTCGCGCCTGCCACAGCGAAAGAGCCGGAGCCGCAGCTTCGCGATGGGCAAAAGCTGCCGGATATTCCTGAAGTTCCCAAAGTTGCGGAAGAGCCAGCTGCGCCAACTTCGCCATTACTCAAGCCCGCAAATCTGGACGATATTACCTTCCCCGAAGCTCCTGGTTCCGAAGCCGCCGATGCACAAGATGCAACAGATGCTCAAGAAGCTGTCACAGTGGATAAGGATGAGCCCCATCCGAAGCCGTCAAGCGTGGTGGACGACCATGATGTGCAGAAAGTGGACGAGCCAGCGCCAAGCGAAACTACCAGCGCGTCGTTTGAGACACCAGCAGACGATGATGTTGTGATTGTCGATGACTACCAAGGATCTGGGCCGGGATTCCGCGCCCAGGATGTTCGCACATCAGATTTTGAAAGTGAAACCCCGCTGGACCCGGCTAAGGTTGATGAAATTTTGGCGGGCACCCCGTTGGGCAAAGATGCCGATGACTCCCTGTTCGACCAGGATATCGAGGAGCCATTGAGCTTCGAGCCGAAGATTTCTCCTACCGAGCCGGTGGAACCACAGGTGATTGAAGCGGAAGTTGACGAGGAAGTATTTGAATTCCCAGAAACTCCACTGTTTGCTTCTGTTGCGGAAGAAAACCCAGTAGATGAGACTGCCATTAAGGAGGCCGAAGACGCGGCAGAAGCTGCTCGTGCGCAGGCCGATGCCGCCGGTACCGCGTTGGATGAAACACCGGTGCCGCCTCCGGGTTCCGTGGCCGAACCTGCCGTGCCGTCTCAGCCTCTTGAGGAAATTGCCCCGGCAGTTGGTCGACTTGGCAAATTACGTGGGCGGCTCTCCCGTTCCCAAAACGTGATCGGCCAGGGTGTTCTTGGGATCCTGAGTGCCGGCGATCTCGATGAAGACGCTTGGGAAGAAATCGAGGACACCTTGTTGATGGCGGACCTTGGCACCAAGGTCACCATGGAAGTAGTGGAAAATCTTCGCGAAAAGATTGCCTCCAGGGGTGTATCAAGCGAGGCAGAAGCCCGCGCGATGCTGCGTGAGACATTAATTGAGGCATGTAAACCAGAATTCGACCGTTCAATTAAAGCGATGCCGAATGCCGGAAAACCAGCAGTTGTGCTGGTTGTGGGTGTCAACGGCACCGGAAAGACCACCACAACAGGCAAGCTTGCGCGTGTACTGGTGTCTATGGGGCACAAGGTGTTGTTGGGTGCTGCGGATACGTTCCGTGCAGCCGCGGCCGATCAATTGGAAACGTGGGGACGCCGCGTGGGCGCTTCGACGGTGCGTGGCGCCGAAGGCGCAGATCCGGCTTCGGTGGCTTTCGACGCCGTGGCCAAGGGCGTTGCTGATCAAGTCGACGTGGTGCTTATTGACACCGCAGGTCGTCTCCATACCTCGGTTGGTTTGATGGATCAGCTGGGTAAAGTCAAGCGAGTTGTGGAGAAAAAGGCGGCAGTTGATGAGGTGCTGCTCGTGCTGGATGCAACTGTTGGCCAAAACGGTTTGATGCAAGCCCGAACTTTCCGCGACGTCGTGGATATTACTGGTGTGGTGCTGACCAAGCTTGACGGCACCGCGAAGGGCGGAATTGTGTTCCAAGTTCAGGAAGAGCTTGGCGTGCCAGTGAAGCTT
>JAUMZC010000152.1 GCA_030528295.1 Corynebacterium sp. | reverse complement strand
GCCAAAGCCACCGCCTACGGGGCCAAAACCACCCGGTCCACCCGGAGCACCCGGTCCACCGAATGGCCCTGGGCCGAAACCGCCGCCATAACCAGGTGTCCCAAACCCATTGACGTCACCGGTGACAGAGCTACGGAATGCGACAGTGCTGAAGATGGCTGCCAGTGGCATGGTAACCACGGCACCAAAGATCACCATCTGCCCCACCGCGCTGATTACCTGGACGAATAGAATCGCAAGGATTGTTGGTCCGGGGTTCCTCTTGAGCATGTCGACGGATGCCCGCATCGCCCCACCGATACTTGGGTTTTGCATCGCAAAGAATGCAAACGGCGCAAAAAACAGGAACGCGAAAGCAAACAAACCGGGAATGATGCACAGTACATAACCAACGCCGACAATCAAAGCCACGGCAAACATCAACCCAAACAGGCTGCCGAAACGTTCGAATTTAAAGAACGAACTTACTTTCAGTTCGCCCCCATTAACAGCAATCGCCGCGCAACGATTTATATTAATGCTGAAGAGTACGCCCCACAGCGCAAAGAGCACGATCATCACAAACATGAATATGAAAAACCCAACGCCCGGCGCACCACTATCTACGGGTTGCGCAGCAGGATCGTACATCGATCCGCTTGCGGATGTTGTGGTTGCCAGCGCTGAAAGGCCAACCATATAGATGATGAGCAGCACGAACAGCACGACGATATACGCCAGCGCGCCAAGAATCCAAGGCACCGGTGCATTCGTAAAAGTTTTCCAGGTTTTCTCCCACGTTTTACCAATATCTACAGGCGCCCATCTGGCGTCTTCTATCCGCAAATCGTTCATTAATAGGATCCTTTCAACATTCTCACCTACACAGAGTACTCATTTACATACAGAATTTTCAGTATAAAGCGATCGCTGTCACAGATCCTGGAGCGATTTCAGTGTATCCGGCGTCCCGCACAAGTACGGCGCCCTGCATCGTTGCGGCCGTCGCAAATTCCTCCGCCGGGACTTCCCGCACCTGCAACGCCGCACCGGCCCCCACCCACTCAATAAAACTTACTTCGCTCATGTGAGCGATCATTAGCATGGCTGCATGACCGGCTTGAGCTGCAGCTTTACCAACACTCATCCCCAACGCGGCATTGATCAACAGCTGCGGCCTCGACGACGGCCCAGCATTTGAGGCTGGCACATCGGTTCCGGATATCTGCAGTTTCTGCACCAATGGATGCGTATCGACGACCGCGCTCGGGACGCAAGCACGTGCGTATCCGACCGTCGCACCCGGCACCGATTGGACTTTTGTCCACTGAGAATTTCTAGTACGCCTAGTAACTTTTCGAATCCGTGCACCACACCAAATCCTGAGAGCAGCGGCGGCGTTCTCATCTTCCAGTAAGCAACAGGCAACAACGGCCCGCGCGGCGTCGGTAAGCAATTCGTGGCGTAATGGTGGATCCTGCCGCGGAATGTGTAGCACAATAGGCATCGCCCACACGGTCGACGGATCGTCAGCGTTTTCGAAACCGGGGTCGGGCCGCAAACACGCCTGCAGCCGTCGATGTGCTGCGCTAAGACTGGAGCGGGACGCGCCGGAAAGAACCATCATCAAGGTCCGCCTCGTCGATCTCGTCACGAGAAATGCCGAGGATATACAGCACCTCATCCAAGAAGGGGTAGTTCACCGAGGCGTCGGCAATCTCCCGCAGCGCAGGCTTGGCATTAAACGCAATACCCAAACCAGCCGCCGAAAGCATGTCAATATCGTTGGCCCCATCGCCGACTGCCACGGTTTGATGCATCTGCAACCCGGAATCCTCGGCGAACTCACGCAGGAACTCGGCCTTTGCCGCGCGATCCACAACCTTGCCAACGACCCGACCGGTCAGTTTTCCATCAACGATCTCCAACGTGTTCGCCCGGGTGTAATCCAACTCCAGTTCGGACGATAAGTCTTCGAGCACTTGAATGAAACCGCCGGAAACAACCGCAGTTTTATAACCCATCCTCTTCAGAGTTCGAATGGTTGTGCGCGCTCCGGGGGTGAGTTGTATCTGCTGTGCCACCTGGTCAATCACGGAGGCATCCAAACCACGCAACACGGCAACCCGCTCACGCAACGACTCCTCGAAATCCAGTTCGCCACGCATAGCCCGTTCGGTGACCTCCGCAACCTCAGCTTCCTTGCCGGCATGCGCCGCCAACATCTCAATGACTTCACCAGTAATCAACGTGGAATCACAATCAAAACAAATCAGCCGCTTCGAGCGACGCGCCAACCCAGCACGCTCAATCGCAATATCCACCCCGATCTCCTGGGTCAATAATGCAAGTGCCTTACGCAAACTCACACCACCACCCGGCTTCGGGTCCGCAACTGTGACCTTCAACTCCAGCCCAGTCACCGGATAATCAGCAATACCGTGGATCGTATCAATGTTCGCACCATAATCCGCCAATGTCTGGCCAATCCGCGACACATGCGACGCCTGCACCGGATCACCCAAAACGACCACCGCGTGCGTCGATAATGGCCGAGTCGAGCGCAAACTCTGCACCACCTCAAGCGACACCGTCTGCCCATACGCCTTCAGGGTCTCCACCAGCCCCTCGCGCAGCACCTCAACCCGCTCCTCGCGCAACCCCACCAACGCCCCCAAACTCAAACGCCCCCGGAACAACGACTGCTCCACATCAAGCAACTGCACCTCATGCGCACTCAACACCCGGAAAAACGCAGCCGAAACACCCGGCCGGTCCGCTCCAAACACCGAAATCACCGCAGGTGAAAGCCCCTCCGACAAACTCACAGTAATATCTTGCGGACCAGGGCCATCCGCCTGCCGAACATCAGTTTGCTTCGGGGTTGGACGGGGGGCATCAGTGGCGGATTGTTGAGTCATGTTGGAACCTTGCTGAGCAGCATCAGAATTGAACACCTACAACATTCTTCCACGTGCCCCGCACCCACACCAACCGAATCGAAAACGTGGGTAGAGCAGGAGTTTCGCCCCAGGACGCCGGGGCTGGGGTTG